>JAAYSF010000037.1 GCA_012523975.1 Veillonellaceae bacterium | reverse complement strand
TTTCGCTGCTTAAGCTCGTAAACGCCTATGGAAGACACTTCGTGTCTTTGAACTTTAGCCTGCGTGTCGCAGAAAAGTGCCATTGATGTAAACTAAATGAATTAGCTTAAGATTGGCATTCTAAACGACTAACTTGGCTAGAAACGCCCTGGGAGGATAGGAAGTTGCCGGTTAGCAAAAAAGCACTCACTAATTGTGGGTGCTTTTTTTGTTGAAAAAATTAATTCCAAATAATAGTTTTCTTGGAAGGAATTTAAAATGATTAATAGAATAGATTTGTTATAACAACTATTATTAAAAAGGAGAGATACGCATGAAAAATAAGTTGTTAAATGAGTTAGATGGATTACGGGTTGCTATTGAAATAGAAAAACGCGGGCATGAATTTTATCAGCAGGCATATAATCAGTCCCAGGAAGCAGAGCATAAAGATTTGTTTTTGCTCTTAAGAGATGAAGAAACTCATCATATGGAAAAGTTCCAAAAGGTATTAAACAAGGTTCAGACTACTAAATCTGAGTGTGAGTCTTTTACGGCTGAGACAGCGGCGTATCTTTCTGCTTTAGCTAGCGATCATGTTTTTCCGAAAGAAGAAGAAGCGGCTCGGACGATTGCTAGCTTGAAAACAATTGATACTATTTTAGCTGTAGCGATGCAGGCTGAAAAAGATTCAATTTTGTTGTACGATGAGTTGGCTGGTAAATCGAAGTCTGAGGAGACCAGAAAGGTTTTTGCGGCTTTAAAGGCTGAAGAACAGCAGCATGTAGTTAAGCTTCGTGAAATGATTGATGCCTGGGCGTAATTGCTAAAAGCTGTATATAAACATACAAGAAGAGAGCCCGGGAAGGGGCTCTCTGTTTCTTTCTGGGGATCGGCAGTATAAGAATCCGTCTTAGTGAATTTTTGGCTAGTTTCGGATTAATCCGAGCCATACTTTGCCTCCAATCACAGTTTAATTGCCTTATCACTGGCTTTTTATATAATTTCCTGATTGGATTTATTTAGTTATATAAACAATTAACAAGAGTGAAGGAGACTTAATCCTTTTAACGAAGTAGGATAACGATACTTATATAACATCCAAGACAGGCGTGATTAAAATGAATTCAGCTAAAGAGCGATTTATAGAACTCCTAAAACAGGTTGAGCGTCCAGGAATGGATAATTTAGTTTCCTATATGCTGAACGAGACAGACTTTTTTACCGCACCGGCAAGTGCTACCTACCATGGAGCATGTGAAGGAGGTTTACTGGATCATTCGCTCGCTGTTTATGATAATCTTATTGTTTTAGCTAATACCTTTTTTGAATCATATGATCACCAATCTCTGATTGTTTGCGCGCTTCTTCATGATATCTGTAAAGCCAATTTTTACCGCAGAGGTTATCGTAACCGAAAAAACGAAGCGACTGGTCAATGGGAGAAGGTTGAAGTATACGAAATTAACGACCAAATGCCATTAGGTCATGGCGAGAAATCGGTTATGATTCTGCAACGTTACATACAGCTTACTATCGATGAAATGATGGCAATCCGATGGCATATGGGAGGTTTCGATGATGCTGCGCGCGGATACGCTGGCGCTCAATGTTTATCTAATGCGATGAAAAGTCATCCGCTATTGGTTGCTTTGCATATGGCCGATATGGCTACTTGCTATTTTACTGGTAAGTAGTAATTCGACGTATTTCGTATTGAATGATTTATGTCTCAATAATTACCATTTGACATGATGATATAGAAATGATACTATATACAAGTCGCCGCACCGAGCGGTAACAAATGACAGAAATAAATAATATTGACATAGTTCGTAAATTATGTTAACATCTATAATGTTTCTGCAAGATAGCGTCAAAAATTAAACAAAATAAATGTTGACACAACGATTAAGTTGTGATAACATATAAAAGCTGTTAACGCGCAGATAACTGCGAAGTAAGTTAACATGTTCCTTGAAAACTGAACAATGTAAGGTTAAACAATATGCCAGATGTGCGGTGCTTTTCGAAGCACAACTAATATTTCTTTATTGATTATAAGAGCCATCAAGGCTCCAATAATATAACTTTATTGGAGAGTTTGATCCTGGCTCAGGACGAACGCTGGCGGCGTGCTTAACACATGCAAGTCGAACGGACCGGAGTCTGAC
>JAAYSF010000036.1 GCA_012523975.1 Veillonellaceae bacterium | reverse complement strand
CTTCATGCCTGTAGTTTATTTTACTGTCTTAAGGTGAAGGTATTGTCGCTGGGATGAATGCCGTCATTGCCAATATAAATTTCATTAGCATTTATAGGACGGCCGTCTACGTATAAATCAAAGGTCAGGCGATGACCATTTTTGACTTTGAAATCGATTTTGTCGGTGGCTCCGGCGGTTGTAAGCTTAAAATTTAGCTTCTCTTTATCTTTGCTCAGTTTGACTTTATCGCCTCTTTCGAGATAGTCGCCATCGACCGAGTTTATTTTACCGTCGGTCTTGATCGTACCGGTAAATGTCTGGGCTTTGCCTTTAGTTGTAACAACTAAATGAACCCCATCTTTATCCTGCCATATAGCGTAACCGCGTGTTGATCCAGGCCTAAATTTGTCCGGTGAACCGTCGGCCGGTAAATGCCACGCAAATGCCGAAGCTGTTGTTAACTGAAGAATGGCTGCTGATAATAAAATCATTTTTTTCAACCTTAACACCTCTTTTTTATTAGAATGGTACATTTCCATTCTAAGCGGCAATTCTTAGAATTTATTTAGAAGGATTAGGCAGCCAGTACCCTCTTGAAATCATTTGTTATGTATAGTATAATATGAAAACGGAACACAACGAGCCATTTTCAAGGTCGGACCGTAACAGGTTGGGTCTTGCGCAATAGGAACTCATGAACCCCGTCAGGTCCGGAAGGAAGCAGCGGTAAGTGACAATTCTTATGTGCCGCAAGGGTGCCTGATTTGTTGCGGTCCGACGTTGAAAATGGTTTTTTAATTATAACAGCCGGTTTAATCACCGGCTGTTGTTGTATTTTCAGTCTAGCAGAATTTATAAATATAAATTCTGGTGACAAAAGTGCAACCAGCGGCTTGTACTTTTGCAAAAGCGCAAGCCGGGGTTTTCTAAGCTATTTAATTAGAGCCTTTAAAGCAAGGTCAATATACCGATAGCGGCATTCTTGGTCATAATAATCAAAATGCGCAATATTGTTCATTTTATCGCCTACGAGTACCGGATATTCCAAGCTGCTGAACAGCTGGAAGATTCTCATGACCAACTCTGTTTCGGATAGTTGGTTCCCGGTTAGTTCATGGACTAACACTTTGAGTTTGTTCAAACCTGTTTCCTTCATAAACTCAATATATTCGCAGGGTGCCTCTGATTCATGCGATACCTGATCAACGAAGTTGCGAAAAATATCAGGGTATTCGAGAGTATAGTCAGCATAAGTCCTGAGGAATTTCTGCAGCCTTGTTTCCGGGGGCAGTTCTAAGTCATCCAGATAATTGAAGGAACTCATAAGCTTGGCATTAAAGGCTTTTAACGCTTCGTTGACAACAGTGTCTTTCGAACCAAAATAATAATTTATTGAGGCAACGTTAACATGAGCCAGGGCGGCAATTTTACGGCTGGTAACATGCTGGTACCCCTTAGTGCCGATGATTTTCATGGTGGCATCAAGGATTTTTTCTTTGGGGGAGAGGTTAACAGAATCGTGCTCCATTTTCCATGCTCCTTTATATAGCCTTTAGCTGTAATTAGCTTAGCGGTGAATAATTGCCTTAACTGGGTTTAAACTAACAACTATGAAACGATTTATAATTTACGGCTTATTAGGTTGGTGTCTTGAAGTTATATGGACAGGTTTAGGTTCGTTGTTGAGCGGTGATGTACGCCTGACTGCCAAAACCTATTTATGGATGTTTCCTATCTATGGCTTAGTAATTTTATTTGAGCCGGTGCATGATGCCATTCGGTTTTGGCCAGTATGGCAGCGCGGCCTTATCTGGATGCTTCTCTGCTTTACCGTGGAATATCTTACAGGCTGGATGCTGCAGAGTATGCTGGGTACAGCTCCGTGGGATTATTCCCAGGCTGTTTTAAATATCCATGGGTTAATACGCTTAGACTATGCGCCGGCTTGGTTTGGTGCCGGTCTATTGTTCGAAAAGGTCCACGATTGGCTAGACGGGGTCCGGATATTCCGGTAATCTTAGCCCACCTCCTGTTCGATACGCTCTTTTGCCACAGCTAGCATTAATTTAATCCTATTGAGCTGGTTAACCTCGCTTGCTCCTGGGTCGTAATCAATAGGAACGATATTAACGTCAGGATAAGAGCGGCGCAGCTCGTGAATCATCCCCTTGCCGGTAATGTGATTAGGCAGGCAGGCAAACGGTTGCAGGCATACGATATTATCTACGCCGCTGTGAATGAGCTCTGCCATCTCGCCTGTCAATAGCCAGCCCTCGCCGGTTAGATTGCCTAGAGACAAGTGCTTTGCTGCCAACGCGGCTATCTGTTCAATATGATAGGGCGGGGCAAACCGCTTGCTGTTTTTCAAAGCTTTGCGGAGATGACGCCGATAGAATTCGACTGCCTTGATGAACAGATCACTTTTTATGCTGCTCAGCCAAGTTCCAGCTAACAAGTCGTAGTGTACTTGACTGTCATATGCGCAATACAGGAAGAAATCCAGCATATCAGGGACTACGGCTTCGGCGCCTTCGGCCTCCAAGAGCTCGACGAGATGATTGTTAGCCTCCGGATGATATTTTACCAAAATTTCACCGACAATACCAACACGTGGTTTAAGCTGTTGTTCATCAATATCCAGGTTATCAAAATCCCGGACGATGCCAAAAACATTGTTTTTGAAGTTATACGTGCTTCCCTTCAACATATCTTGCCGGCACTTAGCGGCCCATTTGTCGCACAGCTCTTGTGCCGAGCCGGCATGCTTTTCGTAAGGCCGTACCCGATAGAGGACCCGCATCAGCAGATCTCCATAAATAATACCGATAATTAAGCTCTTAAACAGCGGTAAAGTCAAATCAAATCCGGCTTGACTTTTTCCTCCGAGCGCGAGAATTGGAATTTGGGGCATGCCGGCATCTTTGAACGCTTTACGGGCTATGGCAACATAGTTAGTCGCCCGGCAGCCGCCCCCAGTCTGAGCCAGTATAACTGACGTGTTATTTAAATCGTACTTGCCTGATTTTAAAGCCTGTAATAATTGCCCGACAACAATAATGGTGGGGTAGCAGGCATCGTTGTTAACAAATTTTAAACCTTCATCAATAGCCGCTTTATCAGGTGTAGGAAGCACTACAATCTGGTAACCGGCCTTGAGAAACCCCATTTCGAGAAATTGAAAGTGGATGGGTGACATTTGTGGTGCCAGTATTGTATGGCACTTTTTCATTTCTGCGGTAAAGTCGGGCTCACGCGCAGCAGCAACTTCCAGAGTTTGGCTAAGAATCGAAGACTGCGCTATCTCATTAAGGGTAGCCAGCAGTGAGCGAATTCTGATCCGCGCTGCGCCAAGATTATTGATTTCATCAAGCTTAATAACGGTGTGTATCCGATTGTTTGAATCTAAAAGCTCTTTTACTTGGTCAACTACAACGGCATCCAGACCGCAGCCGAACGAATTTATTTGAATTAACTCAATATTGGGCTCCCTGGCAACAAATGACGCGGCTGCATATAGCCTTGAATGATAGGTCCATTGATCAACAACCCGGAGCGGCCTGGGAGCAGTGCCCAAGTGCCGGACGGCATCCTCTGATAATACCACCAGACCATAGGAACTAATAAGTTCGGGTAAACCGTGATTAATTTCAGGGTCAATATGATATGGTCTGCCGGCCAGAACGACACCTTTGACATGTTTCTCGGCCATGTAGGCAAGGGCCTCTTGACCTTTGCTGCGGACATCGGCTTTATACTGTTCAAGTTCGGCATAAGCCTCATCAACCGCAGTGATAAGCTCTTTCTTGGTTATGCCTTCGCCGGCCAGTTCTTCGGCCAGTCGGCTAATTAGACGATTGCGATGATTCAATGGCAAAAATGGGTGGAGAAATTCGATATCATTATCCCGCACACAATCCATATTAGATTTAATGTTTTCCGGGTAGGAAGTAACAATCGGGCAGTTGTAGCAATTGTCAGCGTTCTCGTCTTCTTTCATATTATAAGGAATGCAAGGGTAAAAAATCTTTTTAATCCCTTTTTTCAGTAAATCACTGATATGTCCATGGGCAAGCTTGGCCGGATAACAAATAGAATCAGAAGGAATGGTTTCCAAGCCCAGCTCGTATAGTTTGCGGGAAGAACGCCCGGATATGATTACTCGATAGCCTAGCTTGGTAAACAAAGTAAACCAGAAGGGATAATCTTCATATAAATTAAGAACCCTTGGAATCCCGATAACCCCGCGCCGAGCCAGATGTTCCGGTAAGGGCTGATATTTAAATAGACGCTGGTATTTGTAAGCATACAGATTAGGCGGCCCGTCTGCCGGCTTAGCTTTGCCGATGCCCCGTTCGCAGCGATTTCCGGCATGAAATTCCAAGCCGTTAGAAAAGTGCTGGGTAGTAATCAGACAATGATTGCCGCATAATTGGCAGCGATGATTGGTTGTATGAGCCGTAAAGCTGGTAAGTTCGGCTGCGGGCAGCAATGAAGTTTTGGTGCCTGAACTGCATCTTTCCCTGGCAATAAGCGCCGCGCCGAACGCGCCCATCAGGCCGGCAATATCCGGGCGGACTACATTACGGCCGATTGTCTGTTCGAACGCCCGCAGGACGGCGTTATTATAAAACGTTCCGCCTTGAACGACGATTTTGTCGCCCAGTTCGCTGGTGTTTTTTAACCGAATAACCTTGAAAAGGGCGTTTTTAACGATGGACAGCGAAATTCCGGCTGATATATCGCTAACTTTGGCTCCATCTTTTTGGGCTTGCTTAACTTTGGAATTCATAAATACAGTGCACCGGCTGCCGAGATCAACCGGGCTTTCAGCCTCCAGGCCAAGCTGAGCAAAATCGCTTACCGACATATTCATAGCTTGGGCGAAGGTTTCTATGAATGAACCGCAGCCTGCCGAACAAGCTTCGTTAAGCATGATTGAGCTGATGACTCCGTCCCGAACAAAAAAGCTTTTCATGTCCTGCCCGCCAATATCGAGCACAAAAGTAACATCTGGCAAAAAGTATTTGGCCGCTTTTAGATGGGCTACTGTTTCAATCTCGCCGACATCAACCTTCAAGGCGGCCTTGATAAGCTGTTCACCATACCCGGTAACAGCAGAATAAGCAATTTGTGTGTTTGAATTTAGGCGGGGGTAAATATCCTTAAGAGCGGCAATGACGGTTTCAAGCGGCTTGCCTTTATTGCTGCCGTAGTAGGAATATAGCAGGCTTCCATCTTCGCCGATCAAAACAAGCTTTGTCGTTGTTGAACCGGCATCTATTCCCAGATAAGCCTTGCCGGCATATTCGGCCAAATTTCCGCGCTGTACCGAGCTCTGTTCATGCCTGGCAATAAACTGCTCATATTCCTGTTTGTCCGAAAAAAGCGGACTCAGGGAATCTTCGCTTTTATGGACCAGATTAGATAATTTCAGAGCTTTATCATGCATAACTTCATACGAAATAGGGGCGTGCTGCGCGGTTAAAGCTGCGCCGAGTGCGACAAAATACAGCGAGCAATCAGGGTTAAATATTTGCTCGGGTTTTAAGTCTAATGTCTCAGTAAAGCGGCGCCGCAGCTCTGATAAGAAGTGCAGAGGACCGCCGAGAAAGGCGACGTTGCCGCCGATTGCCCGTCCTTGAGCCAGACTGCTGATGGTCTGATTAACAACAGCTTGCAGCACAGAGGCGGCAATATCTTCTTTAGAAGCACCTTCATTCATGAGTGCCTGAACATCGGTTTTGGCAAATACTCCGCACCGAGAGGCAATGGGATAAATAGTTTTATAGTTCTTAGCCAGTTCATTCAAGCCAAGCGGATCGGTGTGCAGCAGTGCCGCCATATGATCGATAAAGGCTCCGGTCCCGCCGGCGCAAACACCATTCATTCGCTGTTCTACCGTACTGCCGAAGTAGGTTATTTTGGCATCTTCTCCGCCGAGCTCGATTGCGGTGTTTGTCGCCGGGATAATACGTTTAACCGCATTTGTTGAAGCAATAACCTCTTGGACAAACGGCAAGTCTAAAGAATGGGAAATTCCCATACCCCCGGAACCGGTAAATATCACGGAAAGCAGTCTTTTACGCAAAACATGTTGGGCATTGCTTAACACAGCCTGAAAAGCAGCAATTGTATCCGAAAAGTGGCGGGCATATTGCTGAAATACAATATTGTTCTGCTCGTCGAGGACAATCATCTTTATTGTTGTTGAACCAATGTCAATGCCAACACGCAAAATATTAGCCATTTTTATACGTCTCTCCCCCATTACTACAAAATACATAATTAAGTTAAGGCGTAATTTAAACACTGTTTAAACTCATTATATATATGAAAGGCAAAAACGGCAATTATTTTTACTGCTAAATATGGACATTGAAATTTTAGGCTTCCAATAATTTAGTTTCATTTATATATATATATATTTTTATTGACATGAAAAGTTGTCAAAAAATAGTTGATTGATCCGAAAGTATGGTAGGATTTTTGCGCCTTATAGCGGAGGGGTTATTTACAGTAAAGAGGATAATTTATTCTTATGTGGAATTAGAATAGGTGCTGTGAGGAGGTAAGAATCATGGCCTATGTGGCATTATACCGGCAATGGCGGCCGCAGGATTTTGATAATCTTGTCGGTCAAGATCATATTAGTATTACATTAAAAAATGCGCTCAGCACCGGGCGGATTACGCATGCCTATCTATTCGCCGGCCCGCGCGGCACAGGTAAGACTAGTACGGCCAAGATTTTAGCTAAAGCGTTAAATTGTGAGCATGGACCGACTCCTACGCCCTGCAATACTTGTTCTAATTGCCAGAAGATTACCGAAGGAACGTCGATGGACGTTTTTGAAGTTGACGCCGCCTCAAATCGTGGTATTGATGAAATTCGTGATTTGCGGGAAACCGTTAAATTTGCCCCGGTTGACGGCAGGTATAAAGTATATATTATCGATGAAGTACATATGCTGACTACCGAAGCTTTTAATGCATTGTTAAAGACATTGGAAGAACCGCCGGCCCATGTAGTATTCGTGTTGGCAACGACCGAGGCGCACAAGATTCCTGCAACCATTCACTCAAGATGTCAGCGGTATGATTTTCGCCGCATCGGGGTGCAGGAGATAGAAGCAAGACTGGCTGAGGTTGCGGCTAAGAGCGGCTTGGAGGTCGCTAATGACGCACTTCGGCTAATTGCCGTTCATGCTGACGGCGGGCTTAGGGATGCGTTGAGTATTCTGGATCAGTGTACTACGCTGGGCGAAGGGGCTATTACAGCAGTTAGAGTCCGTCAATTGTTGGGCTTGGTTGGTCATGAATGGATTTGGCGTTTGACTGAGAGTTTGGCTGAACGGGATGTTAAAACGGCGTTAACAGAACTTGACGAACTTATTAATAAGGGGAAAGATGTCAGGCAGGTCTTATTGGAAATGGCGCTCCATGCCCGGAGCCTAATGCTCTATAAGGCTGCGCCGGAGATTGATAATATTGCAATGTACAGCGAGGATAAGGCGATTTTGGCTGAGCAGAGCGCCAAATTTAGCCATGCCGAGCTAGTCAAACTTATTAAGCTTTTAAATGAGGCGTCGAATGAGGCAAAATGGGCGCCTGAACCGCGGATACCGGCTGAAATTGCATTTTTATCGGCATGCCGCCGGTCGGGCGGTGAGGAACTGACTGATTTGGTTGAACGCATCGCGATTCTAGAGGCTAAATTGGCCGGCGGAGCGCCCGTCAATGCTACGCCGGTCCGTGCGTCGCTGACGCCCCGAGCGGAGCTGCCGTCGGCTCCTCCGCCCATCCCTGAGCATAATGCCCCGGTCTTTGTTCCGGCAGCGGCTCCAATGGCAGGGCCAAAGGGTTCAGCAGCCCCAACGGCAGAACCAAAGGCTGCTGCGGCCCCAACCGCTGTTGAGCCTGCTGTACCTAAGGTTGAATTTTCAGCCGGGATTAAAGAAGCTTGGGACAGAGTTCTTAAAGAACTTATTGCCAACGGCAAGCGGTCAGTTCATGCCTGTGTTGCGCAGGGGCAGCTGATTAGCTTGACGGACAATAAAGCAACAATTCAATTTACCGCAACTTTTCCTAAAGAACGTACCGAGAAAGAAGATTTTCGGGCAATTCTTGAAAAGATTTTTACCCAAGTATGCGGCAAGAATATAGCTGTTAGCTGTGTGCTTGGCAGTGCTGAGCCCAAGGCGGTCAAAGCACCTCCGCCGGCCCAGCCTAAAGCCAATGCCGAGGCGGAAAATATTGCGGCTCAGCATCCTGCCTTACGGGAAGCTATTAAAATGTTTGGCGGTAAGATTGTAAAAGAAGAAAAATAAAAATAGGGAGGAATACTATGTTTGGTAATATGGGTAATATGGCTGGTATGATGAAAAAGGTTCAAAAGTTGCAGGCTGATATGGCTAAGATGCAGGAAGAGTTAAAAACGCGCACCATCGAGGTATCTGCTGGGGGCGGAGCTATAAAGGTCGTAATGAACGGCGAAAAACAGATTAAGTCGCTTAAAATTGCGCCTACCGCTGTTGATCCTGAAGATGTCGAAATGTTAGAAGATCTAGTTGCCGCTGCCGTTAACGAGGCTGTTAAGAAGGTTGAAGATATGATGGCAAGTGAGATGAGCAAACTGACTGGCGGCCTTAACCTTCCGCCCGGAATGTTCTAATGCAATATATAGCGCCGCTGGTAAAGCTGATTGAGCAATTCCGTGTTTTGCCCGGGATTGGGCCAAAGTCGGCTGTCCGGCTGGCTTATCATATTCTAGAAATGGATAAGGTCAAAGCCCGAGAGTTAGCGCAGGCTATTGTGGAGGCTAAAGAGAAAGTCGGCTATTGCAGCCAATGTTTCAATTTAACCGATTGCGATCCATGCCGGATCTGCCGGGGTGAAAATCGCGACAGGACGCTTTTGTGCGTAATTGAAGAGCCGCGTGATGTTGCTGCTATGGAACGAACACGGGAATTTAAAGGTCTTTATCATGTGCTGCACGGTGCACTGTCGCCGCTTGAAGGAATTGGGCCTGAAGAAATTAAGGTTAAAGAACTGCTCGCCCGCTTGCAGAATGAAGAAGTAAAAGAGGTAATTATGGCAACAGACCCTGATGTCGAGGGTGAAGCTACTGCCATGTATATCGCTAAGTTATTAAAACCGCTTGGTATAAAAGTCAGTCGTATTGCCCATGGCTTACCTGTGGGGGCTGATCTTGAGTATGCTGACGAAGTAACATTGTCTAAAGCGCTGGAAAACCGGCGAGAGATGTAAATAAACAAAAGAGGCTGTCGATAGACGGCCTCTTATAAGTTTACTAGCGGCTTGTGCGCTCATGCTCGGCGCAAGCTGTTTGTTTTTTAATTTAGAAATCGGCGCGAGGAATTGGTTGTATTCCAAAATTCGCATTATCAGTCTGGTAGAGCGGTATTAGACTAATGTTGGCACTCTTGGAGACGTGAAGGGGGGGTAGCTTAAAGTATTTACCGGTATAAAAATTCTGGAACTGGAGCTCATAGGAGCCAGACGCTAAATTACTTACGGTAAATTGCTCACCTTTACGAATAGTAAAAATTGCGGCTAGTTCTGTTTTTGTGTCTGCTAATCTAAATAACGCGGCTTTTACGTGAAAGCCGTTTTGGGTATTATCGAACAGCAACGAGATATCTCCGGGTAGATTTTTTAGCTCATAGCCGGATTGGTAGCCTGTCGCAACTAAATGATCAGCCGGCGGAATGAAGGGTTTACGAAGTTGGCTGGGAGGAGGAGTTTGCTGATCGTTCACGGAACAGCCGCCTAGCGCCAGCAGTGAGATTATCAGTAGTCCCGCCGCCAGTAGTGTGGCTATTTTATTTTCAAACAGTCGGTTGCTGATGATAATCACCTCCGTTTAACTAAACTTTATGCCATATTTCCATTATAAACAAGAAACTCCTCTAAGTAATAATATGATATATATTGTTTAATAAACCTGTCCTTTGGGAAAAATAACCTTAGGAGGGGATGAGGTATGCAATTTAACTTAAATATGGCGACGGTACGAAATTTGTTTGAGCAATTGCTAGACAATAAGCCACCAGAACCTAAGCCGCTGCCCAAGCTGGCTGATGTTGTAGAGCAGGCTCGGCAGGAGTGGCTGGCTGCGCAATCATATTATGATACAGTTAGTGATAAGGACTTGGTTGATCACGCAGTCTTTTTAATGCAGGCGACTGAAAAAAAATATATGTATTTATTAAAACAGGCGCGGCAAATGGGAGTAACCCACTCGCCATATTCGCCTGAGATGTCCCATGATGGAGCTGACAGTCTAATTGGCAGTCAGGCCGATTTAGAACAGTAAGATTACGACGTTACCCTAGTAAGTGGCGGGTAACGTTTTTTTATTGAATCCCGTCTTTGTCTAAAGAGGTTTGATATAATAATATTGATCGGTCTATATGGGGGGATCTGAGTGGCACTAGAGCCTATGATTGCAGAGTTAGCAAATAAATTAAATGATAAAACAATTGTGAGAAGGCGGGATTTTCACCGTCATGCTGAAACTGGCTGGACAGAATTCAGGACAGCATCAATCGTGGCTGATGAACTGACCAGATTGGGTTATCAGGTGCTAGTCGGCGAGGAAGTAGTAGATGCTGATAATATGATGGGAGTACCGGCGCCAAACGAACTTGAACAGCATGCAAGGCGGGCTATTACTCAAGGCGCTAGTCCTGAATGGGTAAGCAAAATGGCTGGTGGCAAGACTGGGGTAATGGGGATCTTGGAGTTCACAAAGCCCGGACCGACAGTTGCGCTGAGATTTGATTTGGATGCCAATGATGCCAATGAAGCGGAAACTCGTGAGCACCGTCCATCTTGCGAGAACTTTGGCTCGATTAATAAGGGCGCAATGCACGCCTGCGGTCATGATGGGCATGCTGCCGTTGGTCTGGCAATTGCAGAAATTTTGGCAGAATTAAAAGATGGCCTGCGGGGAAAAATCAAATTTATCTTCCAACCGGCCGAAGAAGGCGTTCGCGGTGCTAAAGCCATGGTAGCTAAAGGGATAGTTGACGATGTTGATTATTTATTGGGGATGCATTTTGGTTTTCAATTACAAAAAACGGGTCAGATTGCCTGCAATGTTAAAGGGTTTTTGGCAACAAGCAAATATGATGCAACCTTTACCGGCGTACCTGCTCATGCCGGAGCAGCGCCGGAAGTTGGGCGAAATGCCTTGCTGGCTGCGGCGGTTGCAGTGCTTAACCTGCATGCAATACCGAGGCATAGTTTAGGTTCATCACGGATAAATGTCGGTATAATGCACGCCGGCAGCGGACGTAATGTTATTCCGTCAAAAGCTGTAATCAAGCTTGAAACTAGAGGCGGCAATAGTGCGATTAACAAATTCATGGCAGATGAAGCCTATCGTGTTATTAATGCTGCTGCGGCTATGCATGGGGTGAACGTTGATATTAAGGAAGTGGGCGGTGCCGCCGGCTGCAGCAATTCGCGCGAACTTGCAAATGACCTAACAGCGATTGCAAAGGAGTTGGGAATCTTTAGTGAAATCGTCGATGAATGTGACTTTGGCGCCAGTGAGGACTGTTCTTATTTCATGGAACGGGTACAAGAACGTGGTGGCCAGGCCGCCTATGCTCTTATCGGTGTAGGCTTGGCTGCTGGGCATCATGACTCCTATTTTGACTTTGACGAAAGTGCTTTAGGAATGGCTGTTAAATTTGTGGGTACAGCGGCAGCTAACTTATTGATGCGATAGTATTCATGCTTATAAAACACTGTTTGGCTAGTAATAGTCGGCAATGTTTTATTTATTCATAATCTGGACTAACCGCAATATATATTATTAAAACCAGGATGCAGAGGGGGCAAATAATGGATTTTGCAGACCTTGGCAGACGGCTGCTTGGAGATTGCAGTGAAGAGGAATCGACCGTAACGCCGCCAACATTAGCAGATGCATTAGAGGAGGCAAGGCAGGAATTGTTGCAAGCCCAGCGTTACTATAACCAAGTTACCGATGATGATTTGATTGAACACGCGATCTACTGGATTAAGGCGAGTGAAAAGCGATATACCTACCTGCTTAGAAAAGCGCGTAATGAGGATGACCAATAACGCGGATAGAATTGAAGGATATGAGCATGACAAAAACTTATTTGTAAATTAGAATGTAAATAAGAATGAGGTGATGATTAGAAATGCCAGCAATACCAGTCGAGTTAAATATTGTTTTAGCGTATGCGTTTGGTATTCTTTTAATTTTTCTTATTGGCCGGGTTTTCCTTATGCCAATAAAATTAGTACTGCGTCTGATCTACAATGGATTGATTGGCGGCATCATGTTATGGGTTCTTAATTTTGTAGGCGCATACTTTGACTTTAGTATCGCAATAAATCCGATAACTGCGCTTGTGGCTGGTTTCTTGGGGATGCCGGGGATAATAATCTTGGTACTTTTCAAATTGCTTATTTAAAAATAGCATTCTGTCCGCTTGGTATAAATTTACCCGCCTTCTTGGCATAATTATAGCAGCGGCTGACTTACTTTCGGACAAGGGGTGCTGTCATTGAATAGTATTCAAGAGGAACTAATTATCGAAGCATATGTTGGCGAATATGCCAGCGGCAAAAGCGAGAATGCAGTAAACCGGGCTATTAGACTGCGGCGCAAAGGCTTGCCGATAACGCTTGTCGATTTAGATACCGTTGAGCCTTGTTATACGCTTCGCCCTATAAAGAAAGAACTTGAAGAAATGGGCATCGATGTTGTTGCCTGGGAAACCCGCGATACTACCGGGCTTGGCGAAGCAGGCAACGTTATTAAAGGATCAATGCGCTGGGTTTTGCGCCGGAAAGGTAATATTATTATGGACATCGGATATGGTGTTCATGGGGCCAAGATATTTAATTTGATTGAGGGCGCAGATGAAAACCCCTACTTGAAAATAATAGCCGTTGTTAATATGGCACGTCCTTTTACCTCAACTGTAGACAATATTATCGAGTATATCGGGACGCTTGGCAGAGTAGACGCTATGATTAACAATACCCATATTGCTGAAGAGACTACAGTTAAAGTTGTTCAGGATGGAGCTCGCGGCGTAACCGAAGCTGCCCGAATCCTTGGATTGCCTATTATTGCCACCTCGGCAGTTAAGGAAATTGCCGAGGAAATTGGCGATAGCGATTGCATGGGAAATCCAATTTGGCCGCTTGAGCGGATCATGCCTCGAACATTTTGGTAATAAATCATGTTCATTAACCCGCTAAGCGGGTTAATATTATTTGAAATATCGGTATAAACATGTATATTTGAGCATATAATTTAATTTGTGGGCTTATACCTGGTAAATACCGGTCATACGTGACAATATTGCGGCCAATATGCGTTATTACAAGAGTTTATAAAAGTTTTATAAACATTACTTATAAACGTATTGACATAATACAACAAACCATGTTAGTATATCGAAGTTGTCGCTTGCAGCGATAACAGAAACAAATAAATATGTATTGACATGACTACAAGGTTATGTTAACATGTATAAATGTTGCTGCAATGAGCAACGAGATAGAAAAAAAGCTGTTGACACAGTGAAAAAAGCTGTGATAACATATAAAAGCTGTTAACGCGCAGATAACTGCGAAGTAAGTTAACATGTTCCTTGAAAACTGAACAATGTAAGGTTTAAACAATATGCCAGATGTGCGGTGCTTTTCGAAGCACAACTAATAATTGCTTTATTGATTATAAGAGCCATCAAGGCTCCAATAATATAACTTTATTGGAGAGTTTGATCCTGGCTCAGGACGAACGCTGGCGGCGTGCTTAACACATGCAAGTCGAACGGACCGGAACTTAGCAATAGGTGAAGGTTAGTGGCGAACGGGT
>JAAYSF010000035.1 GCA_012523975.1 Veillonellaceae bacterium | reverse complement strand
TTTATTGCTCTTGGAGCTTTTATCAGCCTTCTATATGGAAACCAAATCATTAATTGGTATATAACCAACTTTCTGTGAGGTGCCTATGCAGAGAGGGTTTACTTTAATTGAAGTTGTTGTAGTCATTGCGGTGCTAGGGATTCTAGCGGGAATGGCTCTCCCAGCCTTGGGGAATACCCTTGCCAACCGCGAGCTAGAAAATGCTGCAGCTTTAATCGTTGCGGGGTTGAGAAAATCTCAGCAAGAATCAATTAATACAGCCCCTTCTAAGAGCTCCCCGTCCATGTACTTTGATAAATCCAATCCAAGTCGTTATTACATTACCGTCAATGCAAAACTAACAGAGTCTGTAACATTGCCTAGGTCAGTAAAGTTTGATTACACCCCTAAAGATGGTGTTATCTTCGGTATAAACGGCTATCCGCTTAAGCCGGCAACTATAACTTTAAGTAGTAAAAAAACTAAAAAACAAAAGTTTGTGATTATTGCGTCGACCGGTAGAATACGGATAAGCGATCAATCCAGTAAGGATAGTTTTTGATCCCCCGGAAAGATGGGATAAATCATGGATATTAAAAATCAAAAAGGTTTTTTACTGATGGACGTAGTATTGGCTATGCTGATAATTACTGTCGCCTTAGTTGCTATAGTCGGAATGTATACTAAATCACTGCAGGCCAATACCAAGGCTGGTAATTATACAATCGCGACGAATGTTGCTCAGCAGCGCATGGAGGAAGTAAAACGTGACATTGAAGAAAGACGAAATAATATCGCTGACTGGAATAAGGTAACATATCCGGTAACCACAATTGCTTCCGGCAATGAAATTCCTAATAGCACAATCGAGACAGAAGCATCTTTATATACTCCTAGCGATCTCACTTGTAAAATTGTTGTCATAACAGTGACGGTTAAATGGAGCAATACTACAGGCGATAACGTTATAAACATGACCACTTATGGGTTGCGTAACACAACTTTTTCGACATTTCCACGCAATTAGCGGAGGTTTTATGCAGCGGCATCTATCAAACCAATCAGGAATAACACTAGTAGAACTTGTAATTGGAATGGCTTTGACTGTGCTACTTATGACGGCAGTCGTTAGTTTGCTTTCAACTTCACTGCAAGCCTGGCAAACAGGTAGTCGTAAAACTGAAGTTCAGCAGACAGCAAGATTTGCTTTAGATTCTGTCGCCCGTGAGCTTCGCTATGCCTCAAATGTTGTTGTAGACGAGAATAAAAGTGGCATAACCTTTAAGAAGAACGATACAGTTTCCAATGAAGATACCATCTATATATATTGTTCAAGTAATGGAGTACTAAGACGGGTGAATAAAAGCGAAGGGGGAGGGGCTCAGCCCATCACCGGTGAAAATAATGTTAAGGTAGCTGCCACCTTTGAACTTGATACTACAGATAACCGCACAGTCAGTATTAATCTTACAGCTATTGATTCTTACACTGATAAACTTCCGCGCCAAAGCATCACTTTAAAAACAACAGTTGTAAGCCTTAATGTACCTCCAAGATAGGCGGTAGATAAGATGAGTGATATATCTTCTACTAAATTAAATACACAGCAAGGCTCAGTTAGTATTTTAGCGCTTTTAGCTATGATGCTGTTATTAGCCTTAGGGGGTACTATGCTTTCAGTAAGTTCGGCGGAGGTCCGCACAGCCGCGTCCTTTAGAGACGGTGTAGCCGCGCAATATGCCGCCGAGGCTGGCGCCAAAAAAGCGCTGCTTGCATTAAGCACTAATAATGGGACTTTGCCAGAAACAATTCATAATCAGCCACTAGGCCCCGGGATTCCCGGAACCTACACCGTCACTGTTGAAAAACAAGGAATTAACCGCGTGATTACTGCTACCGGTACAGTAGGTAACGCGTCCCGTCAAGTAATAATGGAGATAGCCCCAGAGACTGTTTATGACTTTGCAGCTTATTCTGATAAAGATATGACATTAGGCTTAAATATCATTAACGGTTCAGTCGGCAGCAATCAGGATATTAATTTTACTGCCCTCACTAGAGTTAACGGCGATGCAATCGCCCATGGGCGAGTCAGACTGCATACAGGATTTAACGATATCCGCGGACGGATAATGGATAGTAAAAGTGAGTCTGCTCCGCCATATTTGCCGTTACCTACTTTTATCCGTGAGGATTATAAGAATGGAGAGAGACTTCCTGGTTCGTGGTTTAGCTCTATAAAATTAGATAATAAAATCTACTATCATGATGACAATATTTCATTCGGGGCATCCACTATTTCAGGTCCGGGTATCATTTATGCAACAGGTAATATTACCATTGGTTTTGCCACCATAAAAAACAACGTTATTCTAATTTCGGAAAAGGATATTATTGTTCCTGCTTTAGCAAGTATTAATAATACTGCGCTAGTTGCGCGCGAGAACATAGAAATTTGGATTTCTGACTTTAACGGAAGCGCAGTTGCTGGCGGTACCATTTTCGCCCCCGTCAATTTCATGGCGCATCCCCCGGCTAAATCTAATTATAATGTAACAAAAAATCCTTATATACCGAAGCCGCCGCTTTGGGTTCCCGAACGGGTTAAAGTCGGCTATTGGAATAATCTAAAACTAAGCAATTAGGGAGGGTATTATGGAACTAAAAAACTTCATGGAAGACTTAGTATTCCAGCATTTAGACCGTATAATTGCCAGTGACCCACGCGTTTGTAATTGCGAGAAATGCCGTTATGATGTAGCTGCCTTGGCTTTAAATTTCCTACCGCCTCGTTATGTTGTTACTTATAAGGGTGAAACCTATACAAAAGTTAAAGCACTCGAACAGCAATTTACCATTGACATTATTACAGCAATAACTCATGCGTTAAAAATAGTAACCTCAGAACCACATCATCAT
>JAAYSF010000034.1 GCA_012523975.1 Veillonellaceae bacterium | reverse complement strand
GCCTCTGTATCGCATGGATGGGTATCAAGATATAGATTTAGTTCAACTGCTACAAACTCCATTTCCTGAAGTCTTCTAAGCATAGCTATCTGTTTTTCACAACTCATCTTTTTATCACCTCCGTGCTATTAATCCGGTATTGGATATACGCCCCAAAGTTCAGGGAATAGTGTGCCTTTAACTAGCGCCTCTTGCGGGCAGAAGGCGTTGTCATAAAATTGCCACGGTACATAGGCATGCGCCAGCATCATGGGCATGCAGGTTTCACTGGCCATAGATTGGCCCATAGCCATTTCGCCGGAATCCATATAATCCATATCTTCATCATTCTGCCACATTGGATAAGTCTTCTTTTTCACAAGTCGGCCTCCTCTCTTAAATCTACTATATCTTATGTCAAGGCTCTCCCTGGTGCTACAGGAGTAATAAAAAAAAACCGATTCCTGTTGTTTCCAGAAATCGGATTATCATCAACTGCGCATTATTGCGGCATTATGATAAAAGCCAAAATATATAGTCCTATGCCAAACCCGCGATAAAAACTAGCTGCCGCCCATAATAGACGAATCAATGTAACATCATATCCCGTATAATTGCTAACCCCGGCGCAAACGCCAAATATCATGCCATGCGAAGGGTCCAAGGCTAAATGCTTGGTAAATGGCATAACTGCAGCTCCGTTCCCATCATGAACAAACTGCCATATAGTAAACCCGCTCAGCAAATATGCGCCCATGCGAATAAGTCCCAGCATACTACCGCCTCTCCCCAAACCTTTTTACTACCATTATTGCCGGAGAGCGAGCAATTTAAACCAAAAGGCCAGCAATCTGCTGACCTTTTTGGCGTTATTTACTTGACGGCGTTACCAACCGCAGTCTTCGCTTGACCGGCGGGGGAGCTTGTCCGTCCTCTTTATGCACTTTTGCTTTAGCACGTCGACTCACACTGATTAACAGACCAATGGCGCAAAAGTTGACTACCAGCGATGTCCCGCCAAAGCTGATAAAAGGCAGCGGCACACCAACTACCGGCAGCAAACCCGATACCATGGCAATATTGATTATGCCCTGTCCGACAATGAGTCCGGTAACGCCTAGCGCCAGCAGCCTGCCGAACCCGTCTGCAGCCTGAGCAGCAATCCTAGCTCCGTAAATCCCCAGCAAGAGTAGCAAAGTCAGCACAACGCCAGCGCCGACAAATCCCATCTCCTGGCACAGAACAGCAAATGCAAAGTCAGTGTGAGCCTCGGGAAGATAGTAAAACTTACTCGTCCCCATCCCCAGGCCACTCCCCAAGAACCCACCGGATCCGATTGCCAATAGCGCTTGGACTGTCTGATAGCCAATTGAATCCTGATACGCCCATGGATTTAGCCATGCATAGATACGATCAGCCCGATACGAAGCCGCAAACGACAGAGCTACTGCTGACGCTAATCCTACACACGCAAGCAAGACTATCTGCGTGCGCGGTAATCCGGCAATAAGGTATAGCAGCAGACATAACCCGATAATTATCAGGGCAGTACCCATATCAGGCTGCTTGAGAACAAAACCAAAGGCTATCAAGCTAAAATAAAAAGGTCCGCTAAAAAGATCTATTTTCCTCCTGCGGTCAAGCCGCGGCCCCAAATAACTGGCGGTAATGAAAATAACAGCTAATTTAGCTAACTCGGAAGGCTGAAATTTGACGCCCGGAAGATTAAGCCAGCGCCTCGCTCCATTAGCCTCGACGCCGACAAAATGTACAGCAAGCAGCAAACCGATAGTGGCTAGGCCAATCGGCATGATAAATTTCTTAAAAACATTATAATTAGTACGGGCGATTACTAACATTGCGCCAAATCCAAGCACGAAGAACAGCAGATGACGTTTGAGAAAAAAATAACTATCATGCAGAAGCTGTCCGGCTAGTACAAAACTAGCGCTAAAGACATTTACTGTGCCAATTATAAATAGTATTAAAGTAATATAGAAAACCGCTTCGGTATCATTATTCCATAATTTAGTAGCCTTGTCCATCTAACAGCCCCCAAACGTCTGCCTTAAATACAGATCATTATCCTCTTAATTATATTAGAAAAACAATTTTACGCCAAGCCTGTCATTGGCTTCGCGTTATATTACTTTTTTTTTAAAAAAACTATGCCATACCAATGACCAAATCACTGGTGCTGAATATAATAAAGAGCGGAAAATTGTTGGCGGGCCGGTTTACCCGTCAGCCTATGATAAAGAGGTGATTTGCGTGGAAATGGCGCCATTTAACCTGTTGGTCCTCGACGCATCCAGCCATAGTCTGCTTCTGGTAGATGGTCTTAAAGGAGATGCCTTAGCCAAGATGGCTTATCCGGCTGAGTATACTCCAACCGGACTTGCCATAACCAGCGACCTGAACAAAGCCTATGTACCGGCAGTTCATCGAACCGGCAGCGGTGCATTATTTGCGGCTAATCTAAGAACGAATTCATTTTACAGACTGCCTGTCCAAATTCCTCATCCTCTGCAGTTTGCTTTGGCTCCCGATAATGTAACCATTTATTTCACCGCACCGGACGGCGTACTACATATTCTTAATACTTCCACCTTGGAATTGACAGTTTGCGGCCAAGCGGGCAATGAATCATGCACCTGCGTCGGTCTTGCCGCCGATTCCGATAATGTATACAGCGCTTGGGAGATTGACACCGGAGGGGTCGTTGCTACTTTTAACCGCAGCGGCCAATTGACCGGCGAGCATCAGGTCGAAGGAATTCCAACCAATATAATTTACGATCAACATGGCGCGGTTATGATCCCGTTTACTTCAAATGGTACATGCGGTGAAGGACTGATTATTTTTCGTCTGCAAAAAAACGCCCCGCCTTCTGTTATAACTATTCAATGTCCGGCCTGTGTTCAAAGTAATGGGGCGTATCCTTGCCAGGCGGCCGTCGCTCCTGATGGGCAGACTGCCTATCTTGTCAATGAGGACAGCGGCTCAGTTACCATTGTCGACGTTATAAACTCGGTTATTGTTGATCATTTCAGTATCGGCCGCTCGATTTCAGCCTTGACTATTTTGCCTGACAGCCGGTTTGCGGTAGCGTCCAGCAACATGTTCAGGGACTTATCCCTCATTGATCTTGTCAACGGACGCCTGCTATCATTTACCGAAAATAGTCACGAAATTTTAACCCCTATCGCTGTCCTTCCAACCGCTAATTAAGGACTTTTAGATTATTGCTTCGCTAAATTTACAGTTATATAATCATATTATGTAAACAGTACCAGGAAAGAAAGCATAAGCATGAAACCACTGTCTGCCTGTCTACTTGCAGCTGTAATTTTAACAGCAGGTTCCCCACTCACCTTTCAAAAAGCTGCAGTTAACGATCAGCCACAAGCAACGCCGGCATGGTCAGCATCACTATCAAAACAGCCTTCCAGCTATACCGGCGGAGTTTTTAAACCAATTGTCGCTGTTCAAGAATACCTTAACAAACATAACTTGACACCTGGCGCATCACTAGGCGGCGGCGTACAACTTTTGTATGAGGTTGAGTAGCTCCAATTAGAAAACCCGGCTTGCACCGAGCTTTAGCGAAAGCGCCAGCCGTTGGTTGCGCTATATCGCCAGAACTTATATTTGCAGATTCCAATAGACCAAAAAAATCCCCTGATATGATATGCTCCCCTTTAGTAGACAGGTAAAATAATAAAACCTGTTATCTGAATGAAAGGGGAGCATTTTTCATGTCTAGAAAGAGTCTGTTTAGTCCAGAAAAGAAACTATATATATTACAAGAACTTGAACAGGGTGGGCATTCGCTTTTAAGTGCTGCGCCAGGGAGTACCCCTATGCTACATAGTTATCGAGGATTTCAATATACATCTCTAGCCTTTAAAAAACGTTTAGAAGACCATGGTTTAACTCAAAGCATGTCTCGCGTCGGCAAGTGTATTGATGACTACATTTACTTTTACAATTATGAAAGGCTACAGTCAAAATTAAACAGCCTCAGTCCGATAGAATTTCGGAACAAGGCTGCCTAAACTTTTTTATTTTTATTGGCTGTCTACTTGACGGGATGCAGTGCACCACAGGGGATTTTTACGTTATATTAGGATTTCCCGAGCGGACGCGGCCATTTACCGCCCCATTTGTACTTTGTTGGCGATGGTTTCTGCTGCACCGGCTCGACCACGGGCGGAGGACAAGGCGGGGGAGATGGCGGCGGACAGATCGGACAGTCAACTTCTAGGTCATCATCTTCTTTATCTTCATCATCTTCATCTGTCTCGCACTCCATGGTATCTATTTCTTCTGACGGCGATTTGTACATCTCAAATTTAGCAGTATGTTCTGGGCAGAAATCTTCGTCATCATCGTCTTCGTCCCGGTCATTGTCACAATCATAATGACAATCATCGTCTATGTCATCATCAGGGCACTCATCTTCATCAATATCTTCAATTGCCGCGACTGCCTCGCATTCCGGCTCGATAGACGTAATATTGGCTATTATGCCTTTCTCCATCATACTAAGTATCATTAAAAAATGCTCGGCTTCGCGGCGGACATGGTCGGCTAAAAGTTCGGGAATAAGCCCTAACAATCTGCACTGAGCAATCATCTCCTGTGTTGCCCGTTTGAAGTCCCGAAGCTGGCGGGTCGAAGTGCCTACGTCTTGTAAGAAACGTCTAAAAGCCGGCGCTTCATTATCGTTATAGTAAAGCATGCTGGCAAAATCCTGGCTCTGCAACAGCAAGTCGTCGAAATCCTGGCCGAATTCGTTAGCTGTTGCAACCAAGGACCGCTCAGAGGGATCTAAGAGGTGACTCATAATCTTAGCATGGTCGCCCATGATTCGTACCCAAAATGCATTTTCTTTGGTCTTTGCGGCTGCCTTAAGCGCCGGTCGTCCCTCGCACATCTTATCAAAAAGGCGCATTACGTACTCAGCCTCGCGGGCCATATGGTCCAGCAGCGTGGGGAAAAGCCAACCGGCCAGTTTACAGGTCAGTTTTAAACGCAGCAGATGCCGTTTGAAGCGATGCAGTTCACAGACGGCATCGCGGGCATCGCTCACAAGTTCGTTGAATTTCTTTTCACTTTGAACCCGTTCGGCCCGGTTACCCAAAGTATCAAATTCCCGAATAAAGCTTTGGGCCTCATTTAAAAGGTCAGTACGATCACAGGGCAGTCCGAGCCTAATTAAAACAGCATGTTCCTGCATAATATCAAGCCAAAACCTAACCTCCTCAATATTAAGAGGTTCCAATGGTTGAGGAACTGTATAAGCAATAGGCTGACGCGACATTGTAACACTCTCCCATCTTGCAAAAATAATTCGTTTACTCTATTACAATATATGCCGCGTCTTGATTTTATGCTATAAGTTTACGGAAAAACCACTTCACAGCGATGAATTTTCATCCCAAGCCCACTAAATTTTTGTTCATATTCTGTCATAATGTTCTTCTCGGCAAATTCACTATTATGCAGATCGAAGGTCACATTCTCGACGATTAGACCATTTTCAGCAAATTGCTCGAGTGAGAACTCAAACAAGGCTTTATTATCAGTCTTGAAGAAAAGCCGTCCGCCGCTTTTTATAATCTGGCGGTATTTATTCAGGAAATTGATATGCGTCAAGCGGCGTTTGGCGTGCCGCGCCTTAGGCCAAGGGTCGCAGAAGTTAATATAGAGCTGATCAATTTCATTGTCAGCAAAAATATCGAGGATGTTGTTTATATCAAATACTAAAAGCCTAATGTTCTTTAGTTCTTTAGCCGCCGCTTTCTGCGCAGCATAGAAAAGAACATCAAGCTGGGCCTCGATGCCGATATAATTAATATCAGGATTGAGCGCCGCCGTCTCAGTGATAAACCGGCCCTTGCCGGTGCCAAGCTCAACATGAAGCGGCGCGCTGCGGCTAAAAACCTCCTGCCATCTGCCCTGAACGCTGCTATCAATATCTTGGTATACAAAGTCGTTATACTGGTTAATTGCCTCGGCAATCCACGGTTTTTTCCGCAAACGCACTTAAATCCCTCCGCTTACTCTTTTGACAGACCATATTTCTTTAAATAACGGTATAAAGTTACCCGACTGACATCAAGCATATTGGCTAAGCGGCTGACATTACCGCCGGCTGCCTGCCATGCCTTGACGAATACATCTTTATCCTCTTTCCAGGCGTTCCCGACCGGAGCGTCGGCTATCAAGCTGATACTAGTTACTTTAATAGTATCGCCTATTGTGTTAAAAAAGGCGTGCTCGACAACGCCCTGCAGCTGTTTAATATTACCCGGCCAATCGTAGTTCATCAGCATCTCAGCGGCTTCAGGCGCAACTTTTTTACTTTTAAGGTGATGCTGCTCGGCAACTTCGTCAATAATATGACTGGCTAAGAGCGGAATATCCTCACGCCGTTGCCGCAGCGGCGGAATGCGGATAACACTCTTCGACAAAGTTTCATATAGCTCGCTGTTAAATACGCCTTTGTCAGTCAAACGCTTGAGATCACTATCACAAGCCGCAATAATACGAACGTCAATGTTTCTTCTAATATCTTCTCCAACCCGTGAGCTCAAACCGCCCGTTAGGACTTCAGTCAATTTATCGGCCACCTTGGGCGGAATTTTTTCGATTTCATCCAAGAACAGCGTGCCGCCATTAGCCAGTTCAAGTTTACCGGGCCGGCTTTCTTCGTTCTCAGCAACTCCGAAAAGTTCATGTTCAATTAATTCGGGAGTAAGAGCGCCGCACATTACCGAAATAAGCGGTCCCGCTGCCCGGCTGCTGGCTTGATGAATACCATGAGCCAGGCGTTCTTTGCCGGTGCCTGGTTCGCCTTGCAGCAGCACATTATTGCTGCCGCGCGCTACGCGGCCAGCTTTTTCCTGCATGTTTATAAACACCGGAACTTGCCCAACCATACTATTTAAGTTATAGCGGGCCTTATAGCCGACAGCATGGGCAACCAGCGTCCTTAGATCTTCAATTGGCATGGTAACTGCAACAACGCTGTTTATAATATTATCTTGATCCCGCTCCAGCGGCACAACGGTAGTAATATCTTCGTAAGTCTTATTCGCAGTAATCCACGTTACCTCTTTATTATATGAAGGTATTCCCTTGAAACCCTTGAAAAGCGGTGTATGACGGTAATTGAGGACAAGACTGTTTAAGTTGGGCAGGCTTTCTTCTTGGCCTTGCGGACTAATTCTCGCTAATCGGCTGCGGCCCAGTTTATTAGTATATACTACATTGCCGCCAGGCACAATGTGATAGACGGCAAAGGGAGCAGCATCCAAAATAGTGTCAAGCGCCTTTAAATGCCACTGCATGGTTAAACTACTCTCGAGCGAATACTTCATACTCAGAAGTAAAGAAACGATGGCGTTATAGGGAAGTGCCTCCTGCTCAACTGACACGAGCGTCAATATATACTTAACTTCTCCGTCCACCATTATCGGGGCTGAACATGCATCGCCATCCTGGCATTCGCGCAGCCACATTTCAGGGCCAAACATAAGAAATGGTGCCTTATGCTCATAGGCTACACTAATACTCGATGCTCCGATGTCCCGCTCTGACAGCCGTGCCCCTTCAACCTCGCCCGGCGTTTTCTGAAAAAACGGCATGGCATAGCTTTTTAGAGTATAACACTCATTATCTAAAATAAATAAGCTAAGATTATAGGCATTAAAATACTCACTAATCTCCTTATATAACCCGTCGAGGTATTCAATGGCCGCATGATGGATTTTGCGACGCTCTGCTAACTCCTGTTTACTAAGCCTTACAAGCGGTGGCAAGCTGTCGTGCGGGATGCCGCGCGCCTTGCTCCTCTTCCATGATTCAGCTACCCAGGGATGGGTGTTCGGGTCTAGAACCCCCTCCTCGACAAACTTTCGGTAATAAATCTCAAGCTTTTCCCGACTACGCCGCTCACGAATCATAATAACCTCCGTTTTTAGTAATCTTATTTATTATTCTTGTAGCTATTAAACCGTCAGCTCGCGCAGCTTTTAATAGATCATTATAGCCGACGAATAGCGATAGCTTGACGGATCTTGTGCATGTTATTAACTATCTGTTCCTGATGCCGAAGCATTACGCCAACATACAGGACGTCACCGATAGCCAGATGAGCTAAACGGGAGGCCATAGCCTCCGAGCGGTATTGAGTCTCCTTGGCTGCGCCGCATAACGTTACATCAGCCAACTTGCTTAGCGGCGACTTAGTATAGCTGGTAATAACTATTATCGTCGCGCCGCTTTCTTTAGCCATCCGTACCGAGTCTAGCAGGTCCCGGTTAGCTCCGGTGTGAGATATGGCGATAACAACATCGCCTGCACCCAAAAGGGCGGCCGACGTTATCTGCATGTGAGGATCGGCATAAGCCCTTACCGGAATACCGAACCGCATAAAGCGATGTTCGAAATCAGCTGCTATCACTGCTGAGCCGCCCGAGCCATAGGCATCAATGCGCCGCGCCGCGGCTATTGCCTCAACTGCCTTTTCAAATTGAGTTTCATCAATTATTTTAAGGGTGTCCTGAAGTGTTTCATTAATGCTATGGAACAGCTTACCGGCAATAACAGTCAAGGGATCATCCGGGTCGACCTCTTCGTGGACCGATTGCATAGGTGTATATAAATCGCCGGCCAAGGCGATTTTAAAGCTTTGATAGCCTTTATAGCCAGCCTTCTGACACATACGAAAGACAGTGGCCTCGGCACTGCCGGCTACTTCAGCCAATTCGGTAATAGACATGTGAATAACTTCGGACGGATTAGCTAATATGTATTCGGCGACTTTTTCTTCAGCTTTGGTCAATATATTGCCGATTCCGCGTAAGCGCGGGAGACATCCGCCAACATTCCTCTCAATTTCCTCCATGGAAAACATACCTCACATATATCCAACGTTTACACTTTTTATATAATTCTATCAAGGCCGTTAACAGTAAGCAATACTTACATATTTTTCTTCTACAATTAATATACCGCGAGTACTAGCAAAATACTCTGATATAGCCAAAGACCTTATCAGCCAGCCTGGTAAGGTCTTTTTATTAGCCGCAATTTCGAGTATAATTTTTATATAAGACACACTAATCGGAAAATTCCTTCAACAAGGGAGAGCTCAATGGATATTATTAAAGAGCTGTTAAGCGGTATTCCTCTGCCGCGCATGGTCAAGATTCGTCAGTCCTTCCCCGCCCCTAAGCTGGCCAATATTGAGTCAACACTGCGCAAGGAGCTGTCTAGGCCGGGTATTATTGATACGATTAAGCCGGGAATGAATATTGCCGTCGCTCTTGGCAGCCGCGGCATAGCCGAAATCGCCACTCTGACCGCATTAACTGTTGAGGAAATTAAAAAACACGGCGGCCAGCCATTTATCGTTCCGGCAATGGGCAGCCATGGCGGCGCAACTCCTACCGGCCAGCGAGAAGTCCTGGCCAATCTCGGCATAACTGAACAAAGCGCCGGGTGTCCGATTATTTCTTCAATGAAAGTCGTTGAACTTGACCGCTTAGATAATGGCCTGCCGGTATATATCGATAAAAACGCCTTTATGGCTGACGGCATCGTTGTAATCAACCGCATTAAACCTCATACCGCATTTCGCGGTCAATGTGAAAGCGGTTTGGTCAAGATGATTACCATCGGCCTCGGGAAGCAAAAAGGCGCCGAAACCTGCCATGCCTATAGCTTTAAGTATATGGCTGAAAACCTTATCGCCATGGCCAAGATTTCTTTAGCCAAAGCCCCGATTTTGTTCGGCGTTGGCATAGTCGAAAGCGCCTATGACCAGGTTGCTAAAATTTCCGCGGTGCCGGCCGCCCAAATGATTGAAACTGATATGAAACTGCTGCGCGAGGCTAAAGCAAACATGCCGCGCTTGTATTTCGATCAGATTGACGTGTTGGTTGTCGATCAAATCGGCAAAGACATCTCAGGCGACGGGATGGATCCCAATATAACCGGACGCTATCCCACTCCTTATGCCTCGGGCGGCCCTGATATCAGCAAAATGGTTGTTCTGGACCTCAGCGAACGGAGCCACGGCAATGCTAACGGTATGGGAACAGCCGATTTTACTACCCGCAAACTTATAAACAAAACTAATTTTAAGGCTACTTATGCCAACGGCTTAACCTCAACCGTTGTCGGCCCGACTCACATGCCGACCGTACTCGACTGCGACCGCGATGCCATCCTGGCAGCGATAAAAACCTGCAATGCTCGCGACCTGAGCTGCGTCCGGCTTGTCCGAATTAAGGATACGCTTCATCTTGGTGAAATTCTGATTTCAGAGGCCATGGTAGCAGAAGTAATAAATCACCCTAATATCACAATTCTAAGCCAGCCGGGTGAGATGACATTTGATGAATACGGCGAGTTAACAAACTAAACTCTGAGGGGGTCACACAATGGTTCAGAAAGCTATAATGGGCGTAGACATCGGGACAACAGGCTGCCGGGCGGTAATTTACCGCCAAGATGGTACCATCCTGGCTAATCATTCAGAAGATTATCCATTATACACTCCCCTAGCCGCCTGGGCCGAGCAAGATGCAGACGATATCTATTTGGCCTTTATTAAGGTTGTCAGCAGCGCCATGAAAGAGACGGCCCTCGAGCCTAACCAACTTGCAGGTATATGTTTCAGCTCGGTTATGCATAGCCTGATTCCAGTAAACAGCGCCGGCGAGCCGCTTCACCGCATGCTTACCTGGGCTGATTCCCGTGGCCAAAAGTATACCGAAAAGCTACAAGCAGAGCATGATGTCACAGGATTTTACCGTAAGACAGGCTGTCCGCTGCATCCCATGTATCCTTTGTCAAAAATCTTATGGTTTAGGCATGAGCGCCCTAACATTTTTAAATATACGGCTAAGTTTATCGGCATTAAAGAATATATCTTCCATAAATTATGCGGCCGCTACCTTGTCGATAAATCAATCGCTACTGCAACGGCCTTGTATAACTTACACACCTTGGCCTGGGATCAGGATCTTTTAAAAATTGTTGGAATAACTGAAGCTATGCTGTCCGAAGTTGTCCCGAACACCTACATAGTTCCGAATATTTCCCCGGAAATAGCATCACTGCTCGGAGTTCCGCCAGAGACCTCCATTATTATCGGCGCTAGTGACGGAATCCTCTCAACTATCGGTGCAGGTGCAGTAAATCCCGGTCAGGTTACAGCAATGATTGGTACAAGCGGCGCTGTCAGAGTCGTTACCGACCGGCCCCATATTGATGAAAAAGGCCGTACTTGGTGTTACAATATGACCGAAAACTACTGGGTGCTCGGCGGCGCTATCAACAACGGCGGTATCGCTTTTCGGTGGGCCCGCGACAAGTTTGGGACGACCGAACAATATGTTGCGGACAACCTGAGCATCGATACCTATGAAATCCTTAGCCGCTATGCCGAGCAAAAGCCGGCCGGTTCCGACGGCCTTGTAATGCTGCCGCTTTTTTCAGGGGAAAGAGCTCCTTACTACAACGCTAATGCCCGCGGCGTATTGTTCGGCCTCAATCTTAATCATGGTAAACGGCATATCATCCGCGCCACGCTTGAAGGCATTATTTATTCCATGTACAGCGTATTCGCCGCCCTTGAGGAAGTATCCGGCCTATCGGATGAAATCCGGGTCGGCGGCAGCTTCACCCGGTCAAAATTATGGGTACAAATAATGGCCGATGTTTTTGGCCGCGTGATAACTGTTCCCGGTCAACCGGAAGGCTCGGCGTTCGGGGCAGCAGTCCTCGGTATGCATGCGCTTGGTTTGATTAGTGATATTAAAGAGGTCGGTAAGTTTATCAATATCAGCGAACGCTATTATCCTGACCAAGCTAACCACGACCGTTATCAGCGTTTATTCAAAATCTATGAACGCATCTATTACAATCTTGCAAAAGAGTTTGATGAAATCGCCGAAATACAGCGGACGTGGCGGTAAATTGGAATCTTACCACTCCGAGTGAAACCAGCCTTCACGGTCAATTCGCTCATAAGTATGGGCGCCAAAGTAGTCGCGCTGAGCCTGAATCAAATTGGCAGGCAGTACGGCGCGGCGGTAGCTGTCATAGTAGTCGAGTGAGGCGCTAAAAGCCGGAGTGGGGATACCTAATTCCTTGCAGGTTTTGACTACTAATCGCCAGTTATCCTGAGTTTTATCCATAACCGAGCTGAAAAATGGGTCTAACAGCAGATTAGCCAGTCTAGCATTGCGGTGGAAGGCTTCCTGGATTCGCCCCAAAAAACGCGCCCGGATAATGCAGCCCCCCTGCCACAGTAGCGCTACATCACCGTAATTGAGATTCCAGTTATATTCATCGCTGGCTGCTTTTAACAGCGCGAACCCTTGCGCGTAAGAGCATATTTTGGAGGCATACAGCGCATCATGGATAGCGGCAATAAATTCTGTTTTGTTTCCAGCAAACTCTGCTTTCGGTCCGCTCAGCACCTTGGACGCCGCTACCCGTTCAGTCTTATAGGCTGACATACAGCGGGCAAATACTGCCTCAGTAATAGTAGGTGTCGGCACTCCTAAATCAAGCGCACTTTGCGATGTCCACTTGCCGGTCCCCTTTTGCCCCGCTTTATCCAAAATTACTTCAACTAACGGTTTGCCGGTCTCATCATCTAATTTCAATAAGATATTACTGGTGATTTCAATAAGATAAGAATCTAATTCACCCTTGTTCCAGGCGTTGAATACATCATGCATTTTCCTGGTGCTAAGACCAAGCGTTTCTTTCATTATATAATAGGCTTCGCTTATCAGCTGCATATCACCGTATTCAATACCGTTGTGGACCATTTTTACATAGTGACCAGCTCCGTCAGGTCCCACATAGGCACAACAGGGTCTATCACTTACCTGTGCTGCGATGCTAGTGAAAATCGGGGCCAGTTCATTATAAGCATCCTCGTGACCGCCCGGCATAAGGCTAGGACCTTTGAGAGCCCCCTCTTCACCGCCCGATACGCCCATACCAACAAATCTAATCCCTCTAGCGGCAAGCTCGCCCGCACGGCGGCGGGTATCGGCAAAAAAAGAGTTGCCGCCATCGACAATAATATCGCCGCGTTCTAAGTACGGTAATAGCTCGTTGATCATGTCATCTACCGGCGGTCCGGCTTTAACCATAAGCATAACTTTGCGCGGCTTTTGGAGCATAGCCGCAAATTCTGCTATCGAATGGGCACCGCCAATCGACAATCCTTGCGCCTTTCCCTGTAAAAATGAGTCAACTTTGCTGACTGTCCGGTTATATACAACAACATTAAATCCCTTGCCCGCCATATTAAGAACTAAGTTCTCTCCCATGACAGCAAGACCAACTAACCCAATATCATAATCCGGTGTCAATTAGTTTCCCCCTCTTTATCTGCGACTTACTTAATTAACAAACACCTTGCAGCCTAATTTAAGATTCCTAGATAATCGTCAGCCCGGAATCATGAGAAAATAAATGGGCTTTATTCATTTCGAATGTCAGTTTAATTATTTGACCAAGCGCCGGTTTATAATCAGGATTTACCTTAACAATAAGATTTTGCTCACCTAATTTTAGATGGAGCAGGGTCTCAGACCCAAGCGGCTCGACTACTTCAACCCTAGCACTTATATCAGACGAATCTTGCTGGCCGGGATGAATATTCTCAGGCCTTACTCCAAGGACAACCTCGTTTGCAACACAACGGCCGATTGTATCAGCCCAAGCAGTCGGAATTGCGACTTTCATGCCGTTGGCAGTAAGTTCTCCGCCCCCGGCATTTCTGTCAAGGCGGCAATTAATAAAATTCATTGGCGGCGCGCCGATAAAACTAGCTACAAACCGGTTAACCGGCTTGTCGTACAGCGTCTGCGGATCGGAAATTTGCTGAATTATTCCGTCTTTCATGACAACTATCCGATCAGCCATTGTCATGGCCTCGGTCTGGTCATGGGTTACATAGATGGTGGTAGCTCCCAGCCTGGCATGCAGTTTTGATATCTCGGTGCGCATTTGGACTCTAAGCTTGGCATCCAGATTAGACAGCGGCTCATCCATTAGGAACACTGCCGGTTCGCGCACAATCGCCCGCCCCAGCGCTACCCGCTGCCGCTGGCCCCCTGATAATTCTTTTGGCTTACGGCTAAGATAATCGCTGATATTTAAAACCTCGGCCGCTTCTTTAACCTTTCGATCAATTTCATCTTTGGCCACACCATGCAGTTTTAGACTAAACGCCATATTATCATAGACATTCATATGCGGATACAGCGCGTAGTTCTGAAAGACCATAGCGATATTGCGGTCGCGCGGTGGTTTATCGTTAACTAGCTGCCCGCCAATATAAATATTTCCCGAAGTCTGCTCCTCCAGCCCGGCAATCATGCGCAGTGAAGTCGACTTGCCGCAGCCTGAAGGTCCAACAATAACAATAAACTCGTTATCTTCAATTTCCAGATTAAAATCATCAACCGCCGTAACCTGACCAAACTTTTTGACAACATGCTCACAAACTACTTTTCCCATTTGAATACCCCGCTTTACCAAATTTCTAGCCTTTAACTGCTCCCATTGTCAGGCCTTTGATGACGTACTTTTGGAAAATCATTGTCAAGATTATGGCCGGCAGAATTATAACAACAGCTGCTGCCATAACACTGCCCCAGCTTACCTCGGCATACGAAACAAAGTTATAGATTGCAATTGGCAATGTTTTAGTCCGCTCTGAGCTTAGGACCAGCGAGAACATAAAGTTGTTCCAGGAAAACAGAAACGAAAGGGTTGTGGCCGTTAAAATTCCCGGCCCTGATAACGGCAGCACTACCTTCATAAAAGCGCCCTGCAGCGTGCAGCCGTCTACCTGTGCCGCCTCTTCCAGTTCGCGCGGCAGTCCGTCAAAATAATTGACCATGATCCAAACGATGAACGGCAGCCCCACTAGCATATGACTGGCAATAAGGGCAGTGTAGGTATCCACCATACCAATTTTGGAAAAGAGAATAAACCATGGGATAAGATATGATATTCCCGGCATTAAACGGGCCAATAGAATAAATACGCCTAAGACCCGCTGTTTATAACGCGATATTGTATAGGCAGCCGGCAAACCGATAATCAGCGACAAAACCGTCGAACCAACCGCAATTACCGAGCTGTTCCACAAGAACCGGCCAAATTGCTGATCCACAAAAACACTTTTATAGTTTTCAAGCGTCGGCGTAAACACCCAGAGCGGTGGTGTGGTCACAATCTGGGCCTGGGTTTTAAACGAAGCCAGCACTATCCACGCCAACGGGAAAAGAAAAGGAATTACAACAATGACTACCATTGCATACCATAAAGCTTTGTGCAGCCGTTTTTCACGCATATTCTTCACGCTCCAGTCGGTAGTTCCGCTTAAAGGCTTTTATTGTTCCCATGACCGCCGTATCCACAACACGATCAGGCTGCTGCCCAGCACCAGTGCCAGAAGCGCCACCAGCGCCGAGGAAGCCGCGCCAAATTTGAAATAGCCGAAGGCTAAATTATAAGCGTAAATATTCAGCGTCTCGGACGCAAACCCCGGGCCGCCCGCCGTCATTGTATAGATAATGTCAAAAGTTTTAAAAGCGTCAATGCCACGCAAAACAACGGCAATCATTATAGTCGGAAATAGCAGCGGCAGCGTGATATAGCGAAAGATCTGCCACTCGCTGGCGCCATCCACCAAAGCTGCCTCATACGGCTCGTTGGGCAGCGAGGCTAGCCCAGCCAGCACAATAAGCGTTACCATCGGCGTCCATTCCCATATATCAACCAACGCCAGCGAAGGAATTACCGCAGTGTTGGAAGCCAGCCATTTCGACGGCGCCATTCCTAACAGCTGCAGAGCGTAATTTCCTAACCCAATCGTCGGTTCATAGAACAAGGTCCACGCCAGACCAATCGCCACCGGTGTTGCCACCATTGGGAGCAGCAGAATCCCTTTGACCAAGCCTTTCCCCTGAAATTCACGATTAAGAATAAGGGCTATGGCTACCCCTAGCACCGTTTCAACACCGACAGCCAATACAGTAAAGTATATTGTCAGCTTGACCGAATTATAGAAACGGTCATCGCTGAATAAGTCAATATAGTTTTGCAAGCCTATGAACTTGACAGAACCGCTTGACGCCATTGACCAATCTGTCAGGCTGACCCAAACAGTATAGGTAATTGGAAAAGCCATCATCGATAGAATAAATATTGCTGCCGGAAGCGGAAAGAGCCAGCTTATGTTACGCTCAATGTAGCGATTCAATCCGTTGCCCTCCTAACAAAGTTGCTATTATCCCCATATTAAGGGCAAGGTGCGGCCAAATTGACCGCACCCCTTTTTATTTACTGACTAAGCTCTCCGGACTTGCTCAACAATTCATTAACTTTGGCAGTCGCCTCTTTGGCCAATGAAGCAATATCGGCTTTACCGCCGGATTCAATCGATTTTACAATGACATCACCGATGGCGTCACGCGCTTCAACGACGGCTGTCATTACCGGACGGTCATACGGAACCGCAATTCCACCTGTTTGTTTTGCTATATCAGCCATGCCCGGATGCAGCTTGGCAAGCACGGCCTGAGCGCTCCATATAGCATTGCGGGTTGTTGTATTGCCGGCAAGCTGGGCTTTCTTCATAACTTCTTCACTGGACATCCATTTAACAAATTCCCAAGCAGCGTCTTTATTCTTCGACTGATTCGAAACCGCTACCGCCCAAGGCACTACCATGAACGGATGCTGTCCGGCTGGGCCGGCTGGGAACATCGCTAAACCAACCTTATCTGCGACTTTCGATTTCTGTGGATCTAACAAACCTGGCAGTAATGTACTGGCATCTGTCCACATTGCTACTTTGCCACTGGCCATCAAAGCCTGCGCCTGCGGCCAGCTCATATTCGTTACACCCGGCGGGCCGTAGTCATGCAGAATTCGTCCGTAGTATTGAATGGCCTGCACAGCCTGCGGCGAATCTAAGACACACTTGCCGTCCTTTAGGAAATCGCCGCCATGACCATATAAATAGCTGGAGAACTGCGTTACAGCAGCCCCGCGCTGGCCACGGGAGACAATGCCATACATGCCGGCCGACGGATTATGAAGTTTCTTAGCTGCAGCTTCAAGTTCTTCTAAGGTCTTGGGCGGAGTCAGTCCGGCCTGTTCGAATAAATCTTTGCGATAAAATAACGTCTGCCACTCAGTGACAATCGGCACAGCATAGACATTACCCTTCAGCGTTGTCGCATCAACAGCCGACTTTTGGAAGTCATTCCATTTCCAGTCGGCAGGAGTCTTCTGGCTATCGCTCAAATATGTGTTGAGCGGCTGGTACCAATTGTTTTTAGTAAACAACCGGCCCTCTTGGAGCGGTCTCGTCATAAACACGTCAATTGTTGACGATTTGGAAGTAAATTCAACAGTCAGTTTTTGCGTAAGCTGATCTTCGAAATAGCTCTCCATATTGACCTTTATGCCGGTTTTCTTCTCAAACTCCGGAATAAGCGGCTTTATGGCATCTGTGTAGGTATGGTTAGAGGCTACAAATCGGATAGTCTGCCCGGCAAACTTCTGCCCATCTGCCGCTTTTTGCCCGCTGCTGCCGCAGCCAGCGACCGCCGCCGCTAATACCAACGCGCCGGCGAACATCAGTCCCCGCTTAACCAAACTTTTCATTACTTTCCTCCTTATAGTATTTAGAGAATTGGAATGACGGTACTTCTCCCCTCCCTTTAGCAAAATCGATCGAGTACCCAGGAAGTTGTTGTTATTTTTTGATTATTCTTTATATTGGATAATTATACCTGCTGTTCTGGAAAAAATTTTTAAAATTTTACTAAGTTTAAAAAATAAAGCCCGGGCACTGGGCCCGAGCGACAAATTAGGTACGATATTGATTAATGTCTTCCCCGAAATGCTGAATAACATTTTTGAATTCACGGATCTTGTCCATCATATCCTGCAGTTTATCATTATAAACCGATACCGAGGCGCTGACCTCTTCGGTAGCCGCAGAATTTTCTTCTGAAATGGCGGCCAGTGACTCAATCTTGCCGTATACTTCGCTCAGGCCGGACATTTCATGTTCCAATTTTCCAATCATGTCTACAATATTATCGGCAACTTTCCGGATATTACCGACATTCTTGGTGTTGCCTGTCACAACTTCTGCCAACTGACGGCTTTCCGCAGCAAGCACATCATATTCTTCCTGGATTGCGTCAACAACACCGCTGATAATATTCATTAGAACCTGCAAGTCACTAGCAATTGAGGTAGAATGTTCCTGCGACTGCTCAGCCAGTTTGCGGACTTCTTCGGCCACCACAGCAAACCCGCGTCCCTGTTCACCGGCCCTGGCCGCTTCAATAGCTGCATTTAAAGCAAGTAAATTAGTTTGGCCGGCGATGGCAGCAACCATACCGGTAATCTCGGTTATTTTAGCGGCCTGCTGTTTAAGATCGGAAGCTGAACATTTTACATCGGAGAACTTCTGCATGCTATCCGCCAGCTTGGTGCTTGAAGCCTGGACTTCTTCAAAGCCTTTATCGATTTCGTCTACCGCTGCCTCAAGCTGCTGTTTGTTATGGGTCTGCTCAGTCACTACTGTTGTCAATGTTTCAAGGTTGCCGTTTAGTATTCCAACGGCATGTTCAGTCTCCTGCGCTTGATTAGTGGCCGCTGTTGCAACATCGTATACTACGCCGGAAATTTCATTCGATGTTTCACGCATCCGGTCGGATAAGCTATTGAAATTGTCCGCATACCTGTCCATTTCATCGCTAATGCCCTTAAAGCCGGTAAACTCGCTTTTTACCCGTTTTTTATATTGAGCAAGAGTATCAAAAATTTCTTCAAACTCATCGGCTGTTTTAAGCTTTGTTTCGGTAAAATACACCCGCTCTTGAATTGCCTTTAGCTCATCGCGGACTGCCTGAAAGGGCCGCAGCAAGAATCCTGCACCCAGTCCAGCCGCAACGCCGCTAACTAATGCCGTCCATAACGGAATATTTGCCCCCATGAGCACGAAGGCCACATTTATTATAGCCGCGACTATCGCTGCCGCTACGCCAATTTTAACCGGCAGGCTTTTTGTAAAACCCAACGCTTGATTCAAGCTATATGTAATCGTACTGGTTATTGGTTTCGGAAAGCGAATTTTTATCTTCATTGCATCAGAAGCCGATTCGATGACCTCAGTTGCAATATCTTCCTTAAAATGTTCAGCCGCACCGGCTAGCAAGCCTTTCAAATAGCCAAACATGCCTCGTTTTGAGCGGTAACTTAAAACTGCTTCATATTCCGATACCGATTCAATCAATAGCTCAGGCGGATTTGCCCCCGGAATTCGCTTGACCATTACAACATGGACATCGTACATCGACCGCAGGAAAGAATACAGGCTCTCCTGCCTAAAAAAGGCTGGATAGCTGTTAAAAAAAGTGCCAATATTATCCTTACCGATTGCCAGCCATATCTCATCTTCGGATTTCCCGGTTTTACGCGCCAGAAAGGCGGCAAAATTTTTCGGTTTTGCATCTTCAATCTCTTCAGTCGGCAAGAATATCTTATCGCTAGGCCAGCCCACATGCTCCATGGCCCGTACCGCCAAATCCTCGCCCCAAATTTTATGAGCTGTGCTCACCCAAGTTCCTACAACAGTGCCTTTCATTTACTGTCACTCCAATTAATGTAAATTTACAATTTATTATATATTTCGCGGTCATTCGCCGTACTCCTTTTGTAATTTGCTAATAATTATTATTTTTTAACAAAAATTTTTTAATAGGGTTTTGAGAAGTTTTACCGTGATTTAAATCACTGAATGTCCACAAAAAATAATGTATAATTTAAACATCAAGTTTACATAAGGAGGAATTTAGTTGAATCTGCCACTTGCCAAAATTCCCGTTTTAAATAAACGCGTTAAATTCCCGGTTACTCCACACATTCCTGGCGGTCTAGCCACACCAGACCAGCTTCGTCAATTAGCCGCAACGGCCGAGAAATATGGCGGAACTCTTAAAATAGTCGGCAGCAGTATCACAATCATGGGTCTTAACCTTGCCGACGGCGAAAAAGCGCTGGCTGAGCTCGGAGCAAAACCCGAATCCTTTATTTCCAAATCGGTGCGCCCGGTTAATATGTGTCCCGGCAAACCGCACTGTCCAATGGCTCAGCAGGATAGTACTGAGCTTGGGTTAAGACTTGATAAAGAATTCTTCGGTCAGGATGCTCCTGCCAAAATCCGGATCGGCGTAAGCGCTTGCCCAAACTGTTGCGCTGAGGTTTTTGTTAAAGATGTCGGTCTTTACGGCACAGCAAAGGGCTATGTAATGGCGGTAGGCGGCAATTCCGGCCGTAAAGCTCAAATAGCCCAAGTCGTCGCCGAACGCGTTCCGGGCAACGAAGTTGCCCCCATTATAAACAATATCCTCGAATATTTCCGTGAGAACGGTAAAACCAAAGAACGCCTCGGTCAAACCATTGACCGGCTTGGCTGGGACGAGTTTAAGGCCCGAACAATCCCTGAGCAATATCGTAAGTAACAGTAAGAGGAAACAGCTTTAATAGGCCGTTTCCTCTTTTATTTAGCTACTTATTTATTTTTCAGCCATTTTAGCGGTAATATCCCCTAATAGCTTTCGCATCATCTCTGTCCGGCATTTAGGACATTCCGAAGTCCAACTATTAGGATCAGTTTTTGGAGCCGCCGCGAGAAACTTTCGCCCGCATTTTAGGCAAATCTTCCATTTAATCCTCCCAATTACGGACACCTTTCCCGCCTCCTGTCCCCACTAATGCTATATTATATTCCCAAGCTATCAATTTATGACTAACTACCTTCCATAGCCTAAACAGCAATTATATGCGTATTTCGGTTCATTTAGACTAAAATTTCTCAAAATCTACTTTAAATTTGTCTAATTTTAGGATACAATGATGGTAATTGGGATAAAGGAGCCTTGAATATGGGCGAGAAAATGATTTTCAAAATTTTAAACCACTTAGAAGCTATGAACGAACGGCTGCATAGCCTTGAAAATGATATTTCCGGTATTAAGGCCGGTCAAGACCGACTTGAAACCGAGGTAACTGCTGTCAGGTCCGGACAGAGCAGCCTTAACAAAGATATCACTGCAGTAAAGTCTAGTCAGCTTAAGCTTGAAAATAATCTTACCGCTAAAGTAGACGTTTTGTTTGACGGTTGGCAGCAGCACGAAGATTACGTCGTTCGTAATACTAGTCAGTTGGACAGGCTTGAGGCTAAACTAGACAGCCTTTCAATTGCTGCAGCGAGGATGCATGCCGTCCAAGATCAGCATACTGAATTACTAAATATATTGAGTACTCGCTCTGAAAATAATGAAACTGAGATCTTAGCCCTGAAACGGGCTAAATAACAGAACGCCTTTGCGATACAATCGCAGAGGCGTTTAAGTTTGAGGATTTATAATATTTCTCGCGAAATTGGTGAAACGCTATACATATAACTGACGAAATTCCTAAATTCCAAACATATCTGCCAGGAGTGATGAAATGAATCTCGATAACCTGCCCTTGCTGGTAATTATAGTCCTATCAGTCATCGGCAATAATCAATCAGTATCAATTGCAGCTTTAGCCTTATTGCTCATAAAGTTACTTGGGTTTGAAGCTTGGTTTCCTTACATCGAAAGCCACGGCATTAGTATCGGGATTACCATTTTAACATTAGCCGTGCTAGTCCCAATCGCGCAAGGCAATATCACCATCGGCGACATTTTTAATTCATTTAAAACTCCAATTGGCCTTACAGCAGTTGTTATCGGTATCTTTGTAGCTTGGGTAGCCAGTCGAGGCATTCCCTTTATGCAAGCAACTCCCGAAGTCGTGACAGCTTTGATTACCGGTACAATTCTCGGTGTCTGCTTTTTCAAAGGCTTGGCAGTCGGCCCGCT
>JAAYSF010000033.1 GCA_012523975.1 Veillonellaceae bacterium | reverse complement strand
TCTAATATATCCAAATAATGTGATTGCCATCACAACTTGGAGATAGAATCATTCTCAAGTATACTTGCGCACTCTTTGTCCCGTATGTAGCAATAGCTGTTTTACATGCATATAACAAACTATCAGAACCAATTGAAAGGGGTTCTCAATAGGAGGATGAAGTGCAAATGTGCGGGATTACTGGAATTGTTGACTGGGAAAGAAACTTAGAAGGTCAAAAACTGGTACTGGAAGCAATGGTAGAAAAGCTAACGGCGCGTGGACCTGATGCTTCGGGTTTTTATATTACGCCGCAGGCTGCGCTGGGACATCGCCGACTTAGCGTAATGGATCCGGCAAATGGGGCGCAGCCCATGATCAGACAGCGTGGAAATCATAATTGTATACTTACCTATAATGGCGAGCTATACAATATGCCCAAGTTAAGGAGTGATCTTGAGGCCAGAGGTTACGTATTTCGGACCAATTGTGACACTGAAGTGCTGTTAACGTCTTACATTGAATGGGGGCTGGGTTGCGTAGAGCGGTTCAATGGTATCTTTGCATTTGCAGTTTGGGACGAACAGAAACAACAGCTGTTTTTAGCGCGGGACCGAATAGGTGTAAAACCGCTCTTTTACACAGTCGGAGCTCATTCCTTTATCTTTGCCTCGGAGTTAAAGGCGCTTTTGGCGCATCCAGACGTAAAACCTGTTATTGATGGTGAGGGGCTTGCTGAAATATTTATGATCGGGCCAGCCCGCACACCAGGTCATGGGGTATTTCGCAATGTACATGAATTAAAGCCAGGTCACTCTATGATCTATGATCATAATGGCGTGAGGATAACACAATACTGGGCGCTTTCGAGTCAGCCGCATGGTGATGATTTCTCAACAACTGTAACAACTGTTGCGGACTTGCTGCATGATACAGTAAAACGGCAGCTTGTAGCCGATGTTCCTGTCTGCACCTTACTGTCGGGCGGTCTTGATTCAAGTGCACTGACGGCGCTCGCAGCCATGTCCTATACGCAGAAAGGCGCGCGCGTAGATACTTACTCAGTTGATTATCGTGATAACGATAAGTATTTTCAGGCCAGCAGCTTTCAGCCAAATGCCGATGCGCCCTGGGTGGAAAAGGTTTCGAGTTTCTTAGGGACCAATCATTACAATGTACTGCTGGATTCACATGAGCTGGCTAAGGCGCTTCCAGCAGCAGCATTATCACGCGATCTGCCAGGCATGGCCGATGTTGATACCTCGTTGTATTTGTTTTGCCGCGAAATTAAAAAAGGCGCTACGGTTGCTTTGTCGGGTGAGTGCGCTGATGAGGTCTTCGGGGGTTATCCTTGGTTTTATCATAAAGATATGATTTGGGCCGACACGTTCCCTTGGGCGCCTAATCCTCAAATTAGGATTGGATGGCTGTCGTCAGAGGTTAAAGACGCTATTGCGCCGCTAGACTATGTTAAAGAACGTTACCGGCAAGCTGTTAATGAAGTGCCGCGTCTTGCGGGGGAAGACAGTGAGTCAGCCAGAATGCGGGAAATATTCTATCTTAGCCTGACTCGCTGGATGCCGACGCTTCTGGACAGAAAAGATCGAATGAGTATGGCCTTTGGCTTAGAAGTCCGGGTGCCATACTGCGACCATCGCCTTGTGGAATATGCTTGGAATGTTCCTTGGGCTATGAAAAATTACCGTAATCGGGAAAAGGGATTGCTAAGGCAGGCGCTTACCGGGATTTTACCGGAGGATGTTTTATGGCGCAAAAAGAGCCCTTATCCTAAAACTCATAATCCGGCCTATTTAGCCACAGTTTCCCGCTGGGCAACTGAGATACTTCAAGACACATCATCGCCCCTTATACCGCTGGTCAATCGTGACAAAATCCTGGAGTTGGCCGGCTCGGATTTCGCAGCTTCAAATATTCCGTGGTTTGGCCAGCTTATGAGCGGGCCGCAGTTATTCGCCTATCTTATCCAGATTGATACATGGCTTCGGGAATATAAAGTTGAAGTAAAATTATAGACGTCGGCTACCCGGAAAAGCGTTTTTAGACAAATTGATTAGCTTGTTGGAAAATATTAAAAATTGGAGTGACTAGTCAGTCGGTTTGTGTTATAATACAAAATATGAAATCTAATTTTCTATTTACGAAGGGATGATGCAAGGGATGAACAAGAAACTGAGAACTTTATTAGCCGCAAGCATGCTGTTAGTTATTCTGGTAGTCGCCGGGTGCGGCGGTGGATCAAGTGCCAAGCGTATAGCGGGACTTTCTGCTGACGGTGTAGTAAAGACTTTCTTTGAAACAGCCAAAGCCGGTAAACTTAGTGAAGCCGCCTTATATGTGTCGCCTGATTCCAAAAGCAACATTTCGACTGTTAAAAAGTTTATGACAGGTCAGTTTGGTTTAGAGCAAATTAAAGATGCGAATCTGCTGTCTGTTAAAAAGGTTGCTGAAAAAGGCGATTATGCTGTAGTTTTAACAACACTCCAGGAAAAGCAAGGCAGTCTGAATGTTAGCGTAAAGCCGGTTGGCCTTATGAAAGTCAGCGGTGAATGGTATATTGTTGACGCCGATCAAATTTATACTGATGCTAAGTATAAAGCGCTTCAACAACTGTTGGCTAATATTTAACATTTATAAATCGCGGGCGGAAAGTGGAAACGAGCGCATTGCGCTTTGTTTAAACTTTCCGCTTTTTGTTAAATGGCTATTATTATTGCTGATTTATTATTAATTTAGTGTAAAATATTCGAAAAATTTTCTTGACAATGGGATATCCTAAGTACTATAATGAATACAAATTGAAAGTCTAAAAGCTGTGAACAGGACGAGTAAATGTGTTAGCTTTAGCTCAGCGAGTCGGTGACCGGGGCAACCGGAGGTGTGATGACCGGCCTAAAGTGCATATTGAATGGACCTGTGAGCTGTCCACCAAAAGCTTAGGCAAGTAGACTGGACCGGCTGCCGCCGTTAACAGGCTAGGGTATCGGACTAGACGTCCCGTACCTGAATAAGAGAAAGCTTTGCTTTCTGAATTAGGGTGGTAACGCGAACCATTTCGCCCCTTGGGGTCGAAGTGGTTTTTTTATTATCCGCCCTGCTTTAGAAATAACCGACGTTTCATTGGAAAGCAGCTTTCTAATAAGGGTGGTACCGCGGCCATTTCGCCCCTTTCACAGGGTGAAATGGCTTTTTTTAATTGGCAAAAAAAGGGGGAGAAAAGATGTTAAAAGATTACTTGGTTCAGGTAATAGCCGGCGAGCATCTTAGCCGCGTTGAAGCTAAGGAGGCTATGAATGTCATTATGTCAGGAAAGGCGAACGAAGCTCAGATAGGCGCCTTCTTAACCGCGCTTAGAATGAAGGGTGAGACAAGTGCTGAAGTGACAGGGTTTGCCGAAACTATGCGAATGCATGCCACGGCTATAAACTGCAGAGCCGATACCATGATTGACACCTGTGGAACCGGTGGTGACTGCAAGGGAACTTTTAATGTCTCAACAGCTACGGCATTTGTGCTTGCCGGGGCTGGGCTCACTGTTGCAAAACACGGTAACAGAGGTGTTTCGAGTTCGTGCGGCAGCGCCGACGTGCTGACCGAATTGGGTGTAGATATTGATATGCCTCCTGAGATGGTAACGCATGCCATTGAAAGTATTAATATTGGGTTTCTCTACGCGCCTGTATTTCATACTGCTATGAAATATGCGGCCAAGCCGCGTAAGGATTTAGGTTTCAGGACGGTATTCAATCTGCTTGGACCGCTTACAAACCCGGCAAAGGCCAGTTGTCAGTTAATCGGCGTCTACGACGGAGCACTTACGGAAAAAATAGCTGAATCACTGCTTGGACTAGGCGTACAGCGGGCCATGGTTGTTAATAGTTTCGACGGTATGGACGAAATTTCAACGGCAGCTCCAACTAAGGTGACAGAGGTTTATAACGGTTCAATCAAATCGTACACAATTTACCCCGCAGACTATGGTTTTACTGCCGGCGGAGTAAATGAATATCAGGGCGGGTCGCCGGCTGATAATGCAGCGATAATCATTTGTCTGCTGCAAGGCGCTCTGGGAGCTAAGCGGGATATCGTGCTGATTAATGCGGCCGCGGCGCTGGTTGTCGGTGGGCTAGCCGAAGATATTCGCGACGGCATAAATATAGCAGCTCATAGTATCGACAGCGGAGCGGCCTTAAGTAAGCTAGAGGCATTAAAGAAGCTAAGCCGGCACTGCAGGGAGGGAAAATTATTATTATAAAAATCTGTGGTATAACTTTGCTGGAAACGGCTCAGCAGGCTAAAGAATATGGAGCAGACCTGATAGGTTTTGTTTTTGCCCCCAGCAGTCGGCAAGTGACGGTTGAAAGGGCAGTTAATATCTGCCGTGAAATCAAGGGAGTCGGCAAAGTAGGGGTATTTGTTAATGCTCCTTTAGGCGAGGTTATCGCTATAGCCCGTCAATGTCGACTTGACTTTGTGCAGTTCCACGGCAACGAGTCTCCCGACTATTGCCGGCAAGTCAAGGTTCCGGTAGTAAAAGCCTTTCAAATAGATAATCAATTCTTGGCCGAGAGAGTTAATAGTTTTCCGGTTGACTATGTACTTTGCGATAGCTTTGTACCAGGGTGCCCAGGCGGCAGCGGCGTGTCTTTCGATTGGCAAAGGGCCGAAACAGCTATGCGGCAGATTAAAGTTCCGGTATTAGTTGCCGGTGGGCTAACAGCCGGCAATGTAGGAACGGCTATCAAGATACTTCAGCCGGCCGGCGTCGATGTTTCCGGCGGTGTAGAAACAAACGGCGTAAAAGACGGTCTAAAGATTAAAGAGTTTATTCAAGCCGCCCGGGCGGCAGAAGGAGTAAACCATGCTTGATAAGATAGTAAGACGAAAAAAAGCCGAGGTTGAGTGTCAGAAAATAACAAATCCGCTTGCCGTTATGCGCTGTCAAATAGAGCGGGGCGAGTTTGCTTTTAGCAATGGTCTTAGTCATGACTGGAACCTAATAGCCGAATGCAAACTCTCATCACCGGTTAAAGGCCGGCTTTCTCAAAGTTATTCGGTTGTTGAATTGGCTGAAATATATATTGCTAACGGCGCAGCCGCTATTTCGGTTCACACTGATCGTCATTTTTGCGGAAAGCTTGGGGATATCAAAGCCGTTAAGCAGGTTTCCAGCCTGCCGGTACTGCGTAAGGACTTTATTATTGATGAATATCAAATATATCAGGCTCTTCATGCCGGAGCTGACGCAATCTTGCTAATAGCCGCGATTTTATCGTCATATCAGCTTGAAAAATATATCGATATTGCGAGTGGATTGGGGCTTGACGCTTTGGTGGAAGTCCATAATCTTGAGGAATTAAAGATTGTTCATAAAACGTCAGCACGGCTGATTGGTATTAATAATCGTGACCTTAGAACTTTCAAAACTAATATAGAAAATACGTTTTCATTGGCACAGTATTTTAACCCGGCAAAAATCTATATCAGTGAAAGCGGGATTAAAAGTGAGGCTGATGCCATACGGCTCAAAAACAGCGGAGTGCGCGGCGTTCTCGTTGGCGAGGGTCTGGTCACCGAGGACGATGTAGCAGCCAAGACTCGCGAAATCTCACTATTAAATAGTAACGGAGGTAATAGCAATGCCTGACAAAAATGGCCGCTTTGGGCAATACGGCGGACGGTTTGTACCCGAGACAGTAATGCCGGCCTTATACGAGCTTGAAGAAAACTATCTAAAATTAAAACAGGCCCCGGCTTTCCGCGAGGAATTAAGGTTTTATCTAAAAGAATATGCCGGGCGTCCTACCGGGCTTTATTTTGCCGAAAAACTTACTGAATATTATGGACGCGGTAAGATCTATCTAAAACGCGAAGATCTGCTGCATACCGGGGCACATAAAATTAATAATGCAATCGGTCAAGCACTTTTGGCTCGGCAGATGGGTAAAAACCGCCTGGTAGCTGAAACTGGGGCTGGACAGCATGGCGTAGCAACGGCAACGGTAGCAGCCTTATTTGGCATGGAATGCAGAGTGTTCATGGGTGAGGAAGATATGAAGCGTCAGGCGCTTAACGTCTTTCGTATGAAACTGCTGGGAACCGAGGTGGTACCTGTTGTTAGTGGCAGCGGCACGCTCAAGGATGCTACAAATGAGGCTATTCGGTACTGGGTTACAAATATACGCGATACACATTATATTATTGGATCGGTTGTGGGCCCTCACCCATATCCGCAAATTGTTCGTGACTTCCAGGCAATTATTGGTGAAGAAACCAAATTGCAGACTAAAGAAATCGTTGGCCGTCTGCCTGATTATGTAGTAGCCTGTGTGGGTGGCGGCAGTAACGCCATGGGCATGTTCTATCCCTTTCGTAATGATAATGATGTAGTTAAGATTGGTATCGAAGCAGCGGGAAAGGGGATAGGGACATATGCGCATGCTGCCTCGCTTACACTAGGCCGCCCTGGGGTTCTGCACGGTGCTTTTAGTTATCTTTTACAGGATGATGATGGGCAAGTTATTCCTGCTTATTCAGTGTCGGCGGGGCTTGATTATCCGGGTGTCGGTCCGGAGCATGCCTTCTTCAAGGACAGCGGGATAGTTTCTTACGAGGCGGTTGATGATGAGGCAGCAATAGCCGCCTTTCGGAGACTTGCGCGGCTGGAAGGAATAATTCCGGCGCTTGAGAGTTCGCATGCTTTGGCTTATCTTGAAGAATTAATGCTGCGAACTGCGCAGAATGATGTAATTGTTGTGTGTTTATCAGGCCGTGGTGATAAAGATGTTCAGATGGCCGCGAGTTTAATGGAGGGATTATAATGTCAAGAATAAATGCCACACTGGCCAATTTAAAAGCGCAAGGCCGCAAAGGTCTAATAGCCTATGTTACAGCGGGCTGTCCCGATTATCTGACTACCTTAGATGCTGTGGAAAAATTGCAACAGGCAGGAGCCGATATAGTCGAGATTGGGATACCATTTTCTGACCCTATGGCCGATGGTCCGATAATCCAAAGAGCCGCTGCCATGGCACTTAAGTCTGGCGCATCAACGTCTAAGACACGTAAACTTATAAAGAATATCCGTACCAAATCAGATATCCCGCTCGTAGTTATGACGTATATCAATACCATTCTTAATTATGGCGTTGACGAGTTTGTAAAGAATTTTGCAGATGCAGGTATAGACGGCATAATCGTTCCTGATTTGCCGCTTGAGGAATGTACGGTACTCGAGAGTGCTTGTCAGCAAAATAGCATAGATTTAATACATTTTGCGGCACCTACTACTACAAGCGACAGAATTGTAAGCATATCGCATAAGGCGTCAGGATTTCTCTACTGTATTTCAAATACCGGTGTTACGGGGGTGCGCGATGTTGATTATGAGGAGATTAATACCGTTATAAGCCTTTTCCGTCAGCATAGCAAAATTCCGGCAGCTATCGGATTCGGTATCGGCAATCCTAAAACTGCCGTTCTTGCGGCACGGCAGGCCGATGCTGTTATTGTCGGAAGCGCAATAATGACCAAACTTATGGACGAAGGGGTTAATGCAGCAGCTCAATTAGTTGCTGATATTCGCCAAGCCCTTGATAAGGAGTATGTATGAAAATACGGCCATCTTATCCTGAATTTAAAGCGGCAGCAGCGCAGTATAATGTAATCCCCGTTCGCGATATTATTGCTGCCGATATGGAAACACCTATTACGGTTTATTATAAGGTTGTCGGCCAAGACCGCGGCTTTATGCTGGAAAGCGCTGAAAGCTCCCGGAATTTCGGACGGTATTCATTTATCGGCGCTCAGCCGTTTGCATTATTCACTGGCAGACCAAAGGCTGCTGAAATTATACAGTCCGGTGTAAGCCTTACTGTTCCCGGAAACCCGCTTGCAGCTTTGGAAAAGTATATGAAAAATTACTCAGCAGCTGAGTTAGATAAGCTGCCGCCGTTCGCCGGCGGCGCGGCCGGCTATTTCGCCTATGAAACCGTAGCTACATGGGAACGGAACCGGTTTATCAAACTGCCGGACGATATGGTTTTAGCTGAATTAATGTTTTGCCGCGTAAATATTGTTTTCGATCATCTTTATAACACTATCGAAATTATTTATCTGGCGGAAGTTTCAGAAGGGTCAGACTTAGAACTGCTCTACCATCAAGCCGTTGACCAAATAAAGGATATAATTTCAAAGCTGCAAAAGCCGCTAAGCGAAGTTAGTGATTTTGCGGTTAAACACAGTATGTCTACTAATAACTATGCTGGGAGTAAAGTCGACCGGGATAAGTATATTGCTATGGTAGAAAGGGCTAAGGAGTTTATAGCTGCCGGAGATGTTTTCCAGGTTGTGCTCTCACAGCGGTTCAGCCGCGAAATTAAATGCCAACCATTTTCAATTTATCGCAGGCTGAGGCGGCTTAATCCATCGCCATATATGTTTTATTTCAATTTTGGCCGTCGTCAGATAATCGGTACTTCCCCAGAAATGTTGGTCAAAGTAACTGACGGCAGAGTAGAGACTTGTCCAATCGCCGGAACGAGGCCGCGCGGCAGAACGTCGACAGAGGATTCCCTGCTTGCCGAGCAGCTGCTTAACGATGTAAAGGAAAAGGCCGAACATGCCATGCTGGTTGATTTAGGGCGAAATGATATCGGCCGGGTAAGCGAACCTGGCACGGTTATGGTCGATCAGCTTATGCAAGTGGAAAAGTTCTCGCATGTAATGCACTTGGTTTCTAAAGTGTCCGGCAAACTTGATTACAAGTACACGCCGATAGCCGCTTTAGGGGCGTGTTTCCCGGCCGGGACAGTAAGCGGGGCGCCTAAGGTGCGGGCAATGGAACTAATCAGCGACCTTGAACGGGAGTATCGCGGAGCCTATGCCGGCGCAGTCGGCTATCTCGATTTTCAAGGCAATATTGATACTTGTATTACCATTCGGACGATGGTAATTGACGGCACTGCAGCGTCTATCCGGACCGGAGCCGGCATTGTTGCTGATTCAATACCGGAAAATGAATACCAGGAAATTAGACATAAAGCCCAAGCTCTATTTAAAGTTCTGGAAGGAGATGACGAAATTGATATTGCTGATAGATAATTATGACTCTTTTGTCTATAACATATATCAGTGCTGCAGTGCTCTTGGCTATGAAGTCCGCACGGTAAGGAACGACCAAATTACTCTGCAGGATATTGAAATATATGGGTATTCGGCGATAATCATTTCACCCGGGCCAGGCAGGCCGGATGCAGCCGGAATGAGTAAGACGGTAATTTCTCATTTCGCCGGCAAGCTTCCTATTATGGGGATTTGTCTTGGTCACCAGGCAATCGGGGAGGTGTTTGGCGGAAAAGTAATTAGGGCAGCGCAGCCGGTTCACGGCAAGACTTCAGATATATACCATAACGGAAGCGGCATTTATAAAGAAATGCCCCAGCCCTTTACAGCCGGACGATATCATTCATTGGTTGTCGACCGGGCAAGCTTGCCTGAGTGTCTTGAGATTACAGCGAAATCAGATGATGATTATATAATGGGGCTGCGCCATAAGAAGTACAACATAGAAGGAGTTCAGTTTCATCCCGAATCGATTCTTACGCCGCAAGGCAAAAAGTTAATTAGTAACTTTTTGCCTGGGGCAAATAATCCCTGTCAGATCTAAACCAATAGGACGATGTTTAAAAAAATCTAAGGAGTTAGAAGGACTATTTGTATTTTGCGAGAATAAATATAAAGTTTGGGTAAATACCTGAGTCTTTCTAATGTTGATTGGGGATAGATTAATGATATATTCGCGCAAAGCGGTGTTTAGGGTCGCCTGTTATCTAGCAGTGTTGACTGCTGCCATAGCCGGTGTGTACAGCATCGGTCTGCAGCGCCTAACGCCGGAGTCCATTCAAAAGCTTGTCTTGGCTTTTGGCTGGTGGGGACCGTTGTTTTATATGGTTTTATTCACCCTTCGCCCGTTATTTTTCTTTCCGTCTGTTGTTTTTATTTTAGCCGGAGCTATGGCGTTCGGACCAATATGGGGTACGCTGTACGGAGTTGTTGGCGCAACACTTGGAGCTTGTTTATGTTTCGGATTAACAAGGCTGCTTGGCCAGGAAAAGATTGAAAAAATGGCAGGCGGGTGTCTTAAACTCAGTAATTTGAATAATTATTCTTCGGCGTATGGCTTTCGCAGCATATTAGTAACACGGCTAGTTCCGGTGTTTCATTGGGATATAGTCAGTTATGCCGCCGGGGTGTTCAATGTTAGGTTTTTAGATTTTGTCGCTGCAACCGTATTAGGTGCTATTCCTGGCGCAGTGGTATATAACTTTTTAGGATACTCGTTAAACCACCTTTTTTCGCCGCTGTTTTATGTATCAATAGCGCTTGTGCTATTAGCAGCCTTTACTCCTTTGTTATACCAAATGGTAAAAAAACGCTAGATTGTAATAGTACAATTAATTCTAAGGCCAGTTACGACGGACTTAGAATTTTTTTGTTTTTTAATTGGTTATTTTTGTAGACATTTTGAGTATGTATTGCATTTTCACAAAGTTAGGGATATAATTGAATTAAAGAGTGAAGTATTTCACATTGAGGGGGGAACGACATGACTTTTGTCAGGAAAGTTCTCACAACGGCTTTTTTCGCGGTATTAAGCCCACTGTACTTACTTTATATTTTTGCTTTATTTGTTCTGGCGCCATTTGGGTTAGCACTATCAAAACCGTTTCGACGCTCTAGTTCTACTCGTATTAGTGAATATGCTGATCGTGAATTGCATTGTTCACTGGACGAAATGTTTACCGCAAGCGGATTTAAAAGGGTTGCGCTGACCTTATTGTTTGCAGTGCTGAGTCCGCTATATATACCGTACATGATATTCATGGTATTAATCTTTTCAATTGCCTCTTTATTCTCAAGACTGTCAAAGGTATACCATAATCGTATAAGTCACAATCTGAAATGGATTATTCATCGAAACAGATTGTAGTGCTTCTGCAGAAATGCGCTATTGGAATAACAATAAAGTTATTCCAATTTTTTTTATGATCCATCTAATATGGCTATCTTTACCACTAAGTGTTTTTGCTGTAGAATCATTGATGGTGGTACAATATATAGTGGTGGTGTTATTATGTTTAAAACTTTAGAACTTGATTGTCGGCTTTATTTAGTTACTGATAGAGAACTTGTAGGCAATAAGGATTTCTATGAAAGTGTAGAGCAGGCTATTAGTGGCGGCGTTACTTTGCTGCAGCTACGGGAAAAGTCTGCTTCGTCGCGGGATTTTTATTTTGTAGCCAAGAAGATAAAAGAGATCGCGGTGCGTTTTAACATACCCTTAATAATTAATGACCGCTTAGACATTGCTCTTGCTGTTGATGCTGACGGGCTACATGTCGGACAGAGTGATTTGCCGGTAGAGGTTGTCAGAAAGCTGCTAGGGCCGGATAAAGTTATTGGTGTATCAGCAACAAATATTACTGAGGCGCTAGCTGCTGAGGAAGGTGGCGCTGACTATTTAGGGGTAGGAGCAATGTTCCCAACGGGAACAAAATCTGATGCAAGCTCGGTAAGCTTGACCGAAATTGAAGAAATTAAACAAACGGTTAAAATACCGGTTGTGGCTATTGGCGGGATAAATGAAGGAAATGCCGCTTCCGTCATGAGAACGGGAATAGATGGTATATCTGTTGTTTCTGCAATATTGGCTAAAGATAATCCTATGCTTGCTGCAAAAAAATTGTTTAAAATTATAGATTCGGTTGTCTGAACAGGCAGCCGATTTTTTTTTTTTGGCCTGGATTTGCCATATATCGAACTACATAACATCAAAGAATTTGTCCATGATATAAGTATAGGTTTAAGCTGCTTAGAAGCCGACAATATCTGAAAATTAGTATTAAATTGTAGAATTGCCAGTAATGATTCAAAGGGAGGGTGCTGTAATTGGAAATTATTGTGTGCATTAAGCAAGTTCCAGGAACTTCTGAAGTTGAAGTAGACCCGGAAACTGGGGTGCTGAAACGCGAGGGTATTGATTCAAAAATGAATCCTTATGATCTGTATGCGTTAGAAACAGCCATGCGCATCAAGGAACAAAACGGAGCCAAAGTAAGTGTTGTCAGCATGGGACCGCCGCAGGCATCGGTAATAATCGAAGAAGCTTTTATGATGGGCGCTGATGAAGGTATTCTTTTATCCGACCGTAAATTTGCCGGCGCTGATGTTTTGGCTACAGCATATACCATCTCTCAAGGCTTAAAAGCTCTAGGCAACCCGGATATAATTATTTGCGGCAAGCAGACTACCGACGGCGACACGGCTCAAGTTGGCCCGGAAGTAGCTGAGTTTTTGGGTATACCTCATATAGCTAATGTTAAAAAGGTTATCGAAGTAAAAGATAAATCGATTACGGTTGAGATGGATATGGCTCATACGGTAGAAATAGCTGAAATGCAGTATCCGTGTTTAATAACTGTTGAAAAAGATGTAGGTCAGCCACGGCTGCCGTCGTTCCGCTTGAAATTAGAGACAAAAGGGCGCAAAATTCCAATTTTGAGCCTGAAAGATTTTCCTGACAAGGATGAAAAGAAATATGGCCTAAACGGTTCGCCCACTCGCGTATTAAGAATATTCTCGCCTGAAGCCAATACCGATCGTGAAACTTGGCGAGGCAGTTCAGATGAACTATCACAAAAGTTAGCCCGTAAATTGCAGGAACTAAAATTTGTCTAGGGGGGACTTAAATGGCCAGAATAGTAGTAAACCAAAGTCTTGTCACAAGCCCTGAAGAATTAATGAAACTTTGTCCCTTTGGGGCAATGGAATGGGATAATGAGTATCTAACAATTAATGCCGCATGTAAAATGTGTCAAATTTGCGTTAAAAAAGGTCCTGAAGGTGTATTTACCTGCGAAATTGATGAAGAAGCACCGGCTATTGATAAGGGTAAATGGCGCGGCATTGCTGTTTATGTTGATCATTTAGAGGGCGACATTCATCCTGTTACGCTCGAGTTAGTAGGCAAAGCTAAGGAAATGGCGGCAAAAATCAATCACCCGTTTTATTGTGTATTTATGGGTACCAATATTAAGGATAAAGCCAACTTACTATTAAACTATGGTATTGACGAAGTCTTTGTTTATGATGATCCTGAGCTTAAACATTTCCGGATTGAACCGTACACTGCTGTTATGGAAGACTTTATTAATAAGATTAAACCAACAATTGTGTTGGTTGGCGCTACCAGTATCGGGCGGTCGCTTGCCCCAAGGGTTGCCGCACGGTTCAGAACAGGTCTTACAGCTGACTGCACGGTGCTCGATGTTGATGAAAACACTGACTTGGCTCAAATACGCCCAGCTTTTGGCGGTAATATAATGGCGCATATTTATACTCCGAACAACCGGCCGCAGTTTGCTACGGTGCGTTATAAAGTATTTTCCGCTCCGGAAATTGACTGTGAGGCTAAAGGTAAAGTTACAGTCTGTGATATTGCCAAAGAAAAACTTGCTTCCGGCATAAAAGTGCTCGAAGTACGAATGAAAGAAAAAGTCAAGAGCATCGAGGATGCTGAGGTAATTGTTGTTGCCGGCAGTGCAGTTAAAAAAGCCGAAGATCTTGAAATGGTTAAACAACTTGCCGATAAATTAGGCGGCATGGTAGGTGTGACTAGACCGCTGATTGAGGCTGGCTTAGCTGATCCTAGACTTCAGATAGGGTTGAGCGGTCGTACCGTTAAACCTAAACTTATAATTACCTGCGGCGTTGCAGGCGCTATCCAATTTGTAGCCGGTATGGACAAGTCTGATTATATTGTAGCAATTAATACTGATGAAAATGCTCCTATCTTTAATGTTGCCCATTATGCGATAGTTGGCGATATGTTCGAGATTATTCCCAAACTAATCCAGCAGCTTGACGCAAAGGCAAATGCAGCGGCAACAAAATCTGTTTGTTAGGAGTGAACATGCATGAATTATAAAAAAATCGATCAAAAAGATATAGATTTCCTAACTTCGGTCTGTGGTAAAGACCGGGTATATACTGGCACAAATATCCATGAAACCTATAGCCGTGATGAGCTGGTGCATGCTAACAAATATCCCGAGGTGCTTGTTGAAGTCTTAACAACTGAAGAAACTTCAAAAATAATGAAATATGCGTATGACAATAATATTCCGGTAACGCCGCGCGGACAAGGAACTGGCCTTGCGGGTGCAGCTGTCGCACTTCACGGTGGGATAATGCTTAGTACTGCAAGAATGAATAAAATCCTGGAATTAGACGAAGAGAATTTAACGCTTACCGTTGAACCTGGTGTACTGCTCATGGAGATTTATGAGTATGTACAAAAGCATGATCTTTTCTACCCGCCCGATCCCGGTGAAAAAAGTGCCAGTATCGGCGGCAATATTAATACTAATGCCGGCGGCATGAGAGCTGTTAAATATGGCGTAACCAGGGACTATGTTCGGGGCTTGGAAGTAGTCATGGCAAATGGAACAGTGTTCGAGCTTAGCGGCAAAAACGTTAAGAATAGTTCCGGTTATGCAGTAAAAGACCTGATAATTGGTTCCGAGGGTACGCTTGGGATTGTCACAAAAGCAATACTAAGATTATTACCATTGCCTAAGAGCACCCTAAGCTTATTAGTTCCCTTCCCAGATTTGCCAAAAGCAATTGAAACTGTGCCCAAGATAATTAAGTCCAAAGCAATTCCAACGGCAATTGAGTTTATGGAGCGTGACGTTATTTTAGCGGCTGAAGAGTTTTTAGGTAAAGAGTTTCCGCATAAATCAGCCGCGGCATATCTTCTCTTGACCTTCGACGGCAATAAAAAAGAAGAATTGGAAGATGCCTACGAAAAAGTAGCGCATATCTGTCTTGATAATGGGGCCTATGATGTGCTTATTTCTAATACTCAGGAACGGCAAGAATCAATTTGGAAAGCTCGCGGTGCCTTCATGGAAGCAATTAAAGGCTCGACTACTGAAATGGATGAATGCGACGTTGTTGTACCAAGAAATAAGGTTGCTGAATTCGTAAAATATACTAATCAGCTTCAAGACCAATTTGATATTGCCATTAAGAGCTTTGGTCATGCCGGCGACGGCAATCTTCACGTATATGTTCTTCGTGATGATTTAAGCAAAGAAGAGTGGGAAAAACGGTTAAATGGTGTATTTGATGCTATGTATAAACGCGCTAAGGAATTAGGCGGCGAGGTATCGGGCGAGCATGGAATCGGCTGCGCTAAAAAACCGTACCTTGAATCGTCGGCTGGTAAGGAATATATGAAACTTTTGAAAGATATCAAGCTGGCCTTCGATCCGAAAAACATCCTGAATCCCGGTAAGGTTTGTTAAATAGGTGGCTGCCGTACGCAGCTTTCAAGCTAATCCCTAATTTAAGACATATGGAGGTGATAATGTGGCAAGAGATGTAGTGTGTAATGTGCGGAATTGTAAGTTTTGGGAAAGTCATCGCTGTTCAGCCGATGCTATTCAAGTTAGTGTCGATGGCGGCGGTGATAAGGCCGGATACCTTGCTGAAACAAATTGTCGTACCTTTGAAAAACAAATTTAACATCCAAAAAATAACCTTCCAATCTGGGAAGGTTATTTTTTATTGGTCCCTAGATATGGACAATCAGTGACTTACACTATAAAATAGTGTAGAATGGAGAATTTCTGTACTTGTTAGACATTATTTCCTTTAATTTAAAAAGAAAGAAGATTGATAAATGATTAGTATAAGTAAATTGCTTTGCGATACAGAAAATTTCGGTGACAGCCTGCGCTATGCAAAAGGCGTTCATGGCCAGAAACATGGAGCGGCTGCTGGAATGGGGCCGGTAGTAGCTTGGAATATTACCCGAACTTGTAACTTAAAATGCGTACACTGCTATTCAAGTTCTGACGCGCAAAAATATTCCGGTGAACTTACTACCGCTGAGGCTAAAAAATTTATTGATGACTGCGCCGAATTCAAGGTGCCGGTGCTGCTGCTGTCAGGCGGGGAGCCGTTAATTCGCCCGGATGTTTTTGAACTTGTTGAATATGCCAAAACACGTGGTATTCGGACAACCTTTTCGACTAATGGTACCCTTATTGATATGGAAACTGCTAAACGGATTAAGGCGCTTAACGTTGGCTATGTCGGTATCAGTCTCGACGGCCTAGGTGAAGCTAACGACAATTTCCGCGGCAAAGCGGGCGCATTTGAAAAAGCTCTGCAGGGTATTCGCAACTGTCTGGCGATTGGGCAGCGTGTAGGACTGAGATTTACTATCAACCGTTACAATTTCCATGACTTAGAGAATATTTTCAAATTAATCAAAGAAGAGCAAATCCCCCGCGTTTGTTTTTATCACCTTGTTTACTCCGGACGCGGCTCGCAAATGATGCAGCATGACATCAGTCATAACGAATCTCGTGAGGCTATGGATATAATAATGCGATACGCTGAAGAATTTGGGGATAAGTGCGAGATTCTGACCGTTGATAATCACGCCGACATTGTATACTTATATTTAAAATATCTCGAAAAAGATCCTGTTCGCGCCGGTAAGATTATGGAACTAATGCAGCGCAATGGGGGTAACCGTTCGGGGATTGCCTTTGGTAATGTTGATCCGCTGGGAAATGTTCATCCTGACCAATTTACCCAGAACCACACCTTTGGTAATGTCCGCGAGCGGGCTTTCGGCGATATCTGGACTGACTGTACCCAACCTATTCTGGCGGGATTGAAAGACCGTAAACCGCTACTTAAAGGGCGGTGTGCCAAATGTAAGTGGCTTAGTGTTTGTAATGGCAATTTTAGAGCGCGTGCTGAGGCCGTCTCTAATGATTTTTGGGAATCCGATCCGGCTTGCTATCTAACTGACGAAGAAATCGGAATATAATGCTCTAGGTGAGGGACCTGCTGTTTTAGAGTTTTCTAAGACAGTTAGGTCCTTTTTGAAAAAATTAGCATATTTGCAGGATTTTTGTAATTAAAGTTAAAATAATGTAAATTAAGTAATTTTTCTCTGGATAAATCGGTTTGGTTGATTAGAAGCATGAAAGGGTGAGAAAAATGCCATCTGAGGTAAGAAAAGTTATTATCGATGATGTTAGACCTGGCATGATCCTTGCAAATGATTTAGTCTCGTCCCGTGGTATTGTTATGTTGAGCGAAGGCACTGTTTTGGCAGAACACACTATTGAGCGTATTAAGTGCTGGGGGTTCAGCCATCTCGACATTGTCGACGATACTAATGAAGTCAGTTGTCGGTGCACTGCTAAGTTGGATTTTATTGACAAATACACTAGTCTTGTTGATAAAGTCAAAGAGGCTTTTCAAGGCGCCCGCTACTGCAAGCGAATTCCGCTTGATCAATTGGAATATTTAGCGGATCAAGTAACAGGTTCGCTTGTCAGTGCACGGGGGGTAATTAATTCTCTTCACATATTGCGGCTGGTTGATGACTATACATTTCAGCATTCGGTAAATGTCGCCACCCTAAGCGGGTTGTTTGGCCGATGGCTTGGGATTTCCGAGCCCGAACTAAAGAAATTAGTATTTGCCGGACTCCTCCATGATATTGGCAAGACACAGATTCCATTGGCTATTCTTAATAAACCAGGAAGATTAACCGATAGTGAGATGGATATAATGAAGGGGCACGCTTTACAAGGGTTTGAGATATTGAAAAAGTCCGGTCTTGACTCAAACATTATATTAGAAGGCGTTTTTGCCCATCATGAACGTCTTGACGGCAGTGGGTATCCGCGTGCCCTTAAAGGTAGCCACATTAGCCAAGCGGCTAAAATTATTGCTATCGCCGATATTTATGATGCAATGACTTCAGACCGAGTTTATCGTCGCAGTGTAACGCCATTTGCGGTTATTGAAACTTTGTGTAATGAGATGTTTAACAAGCTTGATCCAACTATGTGCACTGTTATTTTAAATTATCTTCAGGACTTCTTTATTGGCAATATTGTTCTACTTAATGACGGCCGTCAGGCCGAGGTAATTTATGTAGATAAAACGCGCGAATCGCGTCCGGTCGTCAAGACAACTGAAGGGGATTATCTTGATTTAGAGCAGAATCGGGAAGTTACAATAGTTGAAATTATAAATTAGAGAAGCGCCGGCAGCCGCCGGCGCTTCTTAACAGGTTATAATATTTTTGTCTTGCAGCCACTGTCTAACTTGGTGTACATCGTTTTCGTCGGCTGGTGGAATACCGGGCAAAGGGTAAGGTTTGCCTAACTGATCCCATTTACTGCGCCCTAGCGTATGATAAGGCAGCAGCTCAACCGCAACCAACTGGGGAAGTTTACGGATGATTTTGCTCAAGTCGGTAATTTCAGCATGGCTGTTATTTATTCCGGGGATAATTACATAACGGACGGTAACCTTACTTAATGATGCTGCTAAGTTAAGGTTATTAAGGATAAGGGCATTATCTTTACCGGTAAGTTTTCGGTGGGTTGCGCTGTTGGCTGCTTTTAGGGAAAATAAGACAGCATTGCTATAAGGCAGAACTTTACGGATAGCGTTTTGCGGCGCATAGCCTGACGTATCTAAGGTCGTATGGACGTTTTCACGGCGGCAATGTTTAAAGAGTTCGGCAACGAAGTCGGCCTGCAGCAAGGGTTCACCGCCGCTTACGGTTATTCCGCCATTTGAGGCATCATAAAAACGCCGATAACGCCTAATATCCTTTAGTATTTCTTCAACGGAAATTGTATTCCGGCCTTGTTCCCAGGTATCGGGGTTATGACAGAATTCACAGCCTAACTCACAGCCGGACAAAAACAGTACATAGCGAATGCCGCGTCCGTCAACAGCGCCAAATGTATCAATTGAGTGATAAAACCCCTGCAGCATTGTACTATTCTCCATACTCAGACCGCTCGGAAGAAGGTTCGGCTTAAGACTTCTTCTTGCTGTGGGCGGGTCAGTTTGATAAAGTTTACAGCATAACCGGAGACTCTAATAGTTAGTTGGGGATATTTTTCGGGATGATTCATAGCATCAAGCAAAATTTCACGTTCAAGAACATTGACATTAATATGATGCCCATTTTGCGCAAAATAACCATCGAGAAGAACGGTTAGATTTGTTATTCTTGCATCAGGGGTTTTGCCCAAAGCGGGAGGGACAATAGAGAAGGTATAGGATATACCGTCGCGGCAGTTATTATAATCCAGTTTGGCAACCGAATTCATTGCCGCAAGCGCGCCGCGTTTATCACGACCGTGCATGGGATTAGCGCCAGGGGCAAGAGGTTCGCCAGACTTGCGGCCGTCCGGTGTTGCGCCTGTCTTACGGCCATACATGACATTTGAAGTAATGGTAAGAATTGATAAGGTATGTTCTGCATTGCGATAAGTTGGATGCAGTTTAAGTTTTTTATTGAATTCTTCAGTAAGTTCTACAGCAAGCTTATCTACAGCGTCATCATCATTGCCATAGCAGGAAAAGTCGCCAGTTACGGCAAAGTCTACTGCGATACCGCGATCATCACGAATTGGTTTTACACGGGCAAATTTGATAGCACTCAGCGAGTCAGCCGCAACTGATAATCCGGCTACGCCAAAGGCCATTACGCGGTTGACATCAGAGTCATGAAGGGCCATTTGCGCGCGTTCATAAGCATATTTATCATGCATGTAATGAATTAAATTTAGTGTATTTACATAAGTTTCAGTCAGCCAATCAAGGACTTTGGAATAGTTCTGGCGCACTGTTTTGTAGTCGAGATAATCGTCCTGGAGAACTGGGATACCGTCGATAAGCTGGATACCGGTTTTTTCATCGCGTCCGCCATTAATAGCCAGCAGCAGGGCTTTGGCAAGGTTTGCTCTGGCGCCGAAAAATTGCATCTGCTTACCAACCTTCATAGCTGAAACACAGCACGCAATAGCGTAGTCATCACCATAAAGCGGGCGCATTAAATCATCATTTTCGTATTGAATGGAACTTGTCGCAATCGACAACTTGGCGCAGTATTCTTTGAAGTTTGCCGGCAGTTGAGCTGACCATAGAACTGTAAGGTTCGGCTCCGGCGCTGGTCCAAGATTCGTCAGTGTGTGGAGAATGCGGTAGGAAGTTTTGGTAACAAGCGTCCGGCCGTCGGTACCTTGGCCGCCGATGGCTTCAGTAACCCAGAGGGGGTCGCCGGCGAATAGGTCGTTATAATCAGGGGTACGAAGGTGGCGGGCTAAACGCAGCTTAATCACCAATTGATCAATAAGTTCCTGGGCCTCGCTTTCGTGTAGGGTTCCGTTGGTTATATCACGTTCGATATAGATATCGAGGAAAGTAGATACTCTGCCAAGCGACATGGCAGCGCCATTTTGCTCTTTAATAGCGGCTAGATAGCCAAAATACAACCATTGTACAGCCTCCAGAGCATTTTCCGCCGGACGGGTAATGTCAAAGCCATAGCTTTTTGCCATAACCGCCATATCGTTAAGTGCTGAGATTTGGGCCGCTATTTCTTCCCTTGCGCGAATGGTATCATCTAACATCGGTTGGCGGGCAAGTTCAATTAAATCATTCTTCTTATCGGCAATCAGACGATCAATGCCATAGAGAGCGACACGGCGATAATCGCCAATAATCCGCCCACGACCGTAAGCATCGGGCAGGCCGGTTATGAGGCCGACTTTTCGAGCTTGTTTCATTTCAGCGGTGTAACAGTTAAATACCGCAGTGTTGTGGGTAATGCGGTGATTATGATAAATTTCGCTGATTTCGGGATTAACTGTGCGATTATAAGCTGCGGCCGCCTGTTCAGCCATGCGGATACCACCGTTGACAATCAGGCTGCGTTTAAGGGGTTCATCAGTCTGAAGGCCCAAAATTATTTCGAGATTTTTATCAATAAAGCCAGGTTGATGGGAGGTTAGGGTCGAGACCTTATCAGTGTCAATTGACAGTACGCCGTTGTTTAAACGCTCCTCTTTCAAAAGGCTGGAACATTTTTCCCATAGATTAATTGTGCGGGGCGTTGGCCCGGATAGAAAACTATCATTGTCCAAGTAAGGCGTATAATTGCGCTGAATGAAGTCCCTAACATCAATTTTTTCGTTCCATAAACCGGTTGTGAAGCCTGTCCATGCTTTCATATCGATTCCTCCTTATTTCACAACGAATTAAACACAGAAAACCGCCTGGGTATAGATTACTATGCCCAGACGGTCGGCTTATTTACCTAATACAGTTCATGTGGTTGATTCCACTTATCCGTCAGTCCTGTATCAGCGCTATTTAATATTTTACTTGCAATTTCATTATAGCTATTCTATCGTTATATCGTCAACAATAAATTTGACGATAAAGAAAATATTTTAGCGAAGGTTGTGCATATGACTCAATCGCAATTTTTACGGGGTACATTAATCCTAGCAGCCGCTGGAATGGTCGTAAAGGTAATCGGTTCATTAAACTGGATTATTTTATCGAGGGTTTTAGGCGGTGAGGGTATTGGCTTGTACCAACTGGCTTTTCCTATTTATCTATTGGCTTTAAGTGTGTCATCGGCCGGGATACCGGTAGCGATTTCAATAATGACGGCTGAAAAAGCTGCTCAAGGTGATTACTCCGGTGCAAAAAGAATATTTAGGCTTTCACTTATTGTACTTACGATTACTGGCCTAATATTAAGCTTAGCACTGTTCTTTGGCGCTGACTGGTTAATTTCACATCGGTTTATTCGCGACCCTCGGGCGTATTACTCACTGATAGCATTAGCGCCGGCGATTTTTTTTGTAACGATTTTATCGAGCTTTCGTGGCTACCTGCAAGGCTGGCAGATAATGACGCCGACGGCGGTATCGCAGATACTTGAGCAATTATTCAGAGTAGGCGCAATGCTTTTTTTTGCTAGTTTGCTATTACCCAAAGGACTGGAATATGCTGCCGGTGGTGCCAGTCTGGGGGCAGGCTTTGGTGCAGTGGCCGCTTTAGCAGTCCTTATTTACTATTACTTGCGGCTCAATCGGAAATTGAAAAACAAAACAAACAATCTAATCCAGGCTAATCAACAAGAGTCAAGTTATGAAGTAATTAGGCGAATTATGAAATTGGCGCTGCCCGTTTCGCTATCAAGCATAATGTTGCCAATAGTTGCGAATTTTGACCTCTTTATAGTTCCGGCCAGACTTGAGACGGCCGGTTATAGCGTAGAACAGGCTACAGAGCTATTTGGTTATTTAACAGGCATGGCGATTCCGCTGGTAAATCTCTTTACTATACTAACAGCATCGTTGGCGACCAGTTTGGTGCCGGCCATTTCGGAAGCCTATTCTTTAGGGGATCGTGCCAGAACTTATCAGCGGACAGCTGCAGCCATTAGGCTGACAAATCTTGTCACAATTCCAGGAGCAATTATTCTCTGGCTGCTGGCCGAACCAATAGCAACACTGATTTATCACGCGCCTCGGGCCGGTGCTCCCATCGGCGTTTTAGCAGCAGGTGTGTTTTTGCTAGGTATCCATCAAGTAAGTACAGGAATACTGCAGGGCATGGGCCGGACGAGTATACCTGTAGTCAATATGGGGATAGCCGCAATTGTCAAGGTGACGCTTAATTGGACGCTTACTGCTATACCGGAACTTGGTATTAAGGGCGCAGCCTGGGCTACTGTATTCGATATAGGTGTAGCTGCTATCTTAAACATGTACTTTGTCCGTAAATACACAAATTTTACGATCGACTTAGTCAGCCTTTCCAAAAGTATAGTGGCAGCAAGTATAATGGGGATTTGCATTTTTGGCGTTTATCAAGCAGTGCTCCAAGCTGCTCAAAGCAACGGGATTGCGGCCGCGTCGGCAGTGTTTATAGGCAGTGTCGTTTATGTTTTTGTGTTAGTGCTTATCGGTGGCATTGATGAACGTGATATCCAGAGAATACCGGTCATAGGTACTAAGCTTGGGCAATTTATTCGAATGATTGGTCTAATTAAAAATAGAGACTAGTTTAAGCAGGATTTTGAAGGAGTTTTTTTAGTTATCGCCTTTGTTAGTGGGTAATAAAAACCGGCCGTTTGGCCGGTTTTCTGCATAGTGTTAAAATCTGTATACCATTGTGCCCAGAACATGGTCGAAAGGAACAGAGCCGATGTGGCGACTGTCACTGCTGTTGTTGCGGTTATCACCCATCACAAAGACGTGCCCTTCGGGAACGGTAACTTTTCGGTCAGAACTATAGAGCATCGGCTCTTTAGTATAAGGTTCGCTTAGAGCAATTCCATTTCGGTATACTTTGCCATCTTTAAACTCTAGGACATCGCCGGGTTTTCCAATTATACGCTTAATCCAAACGCTATGGTCGGCATCAATAATCGGTTTGTAGGCATTTAGATAAGTGGTTACCGGCTGCATCAAATCATCCTTTAAACTTCGCTCACGGTGAACGCGGCTATCGATTACCACAATATCGTTATAATCAGGGGCTTTACTAAGTGTGTGCGATAGTTTTGATATAATGATGTAGTCTTGATCCTGAAGTGTCGGCTGCATTGAAGGTCCAGCTACTCTTGTCGGCTGGAATATGAAGGCGTTTATAAAAATCGCAATGACCAACGCAACAGCGATACTCCCAATCCAGTCAAATATTTCATTGAATATTTTCATACTGTAAATCCTCCCTGCTTGATTGTCATGCAACCAAGATATTCAAATTTTATCACTAATCTAAACTGGTGACAACAAGCAAAGGAATTATTGACCAGTGTAAATAGTGGGAGGATTTCGCCATGCTACATAGTCATTAGTCTTTTTTCAAATTGGATTGGTTCGGGCAAACAGTCAACTGTCCACCAAGGTGTGTGCTGAGCAAGCTCAGCGAGTGAATACGATCCAGTGGCAACAGCGATGGTCTTAGCGCCGATCGATTTGCCGCAGCGAATATCGTTAGGGGTATCGCCAATTACAAAGATATCTTCAGCTTTAATACCAGGGTAGCGTTTAGTTGCCTTGGCAAAGGCGTCGGCTGCTAAGTCTAGCCGGTCAGGGCAAGTATCACCGAAAGCGCTTACCGAAAAGTCAAAGTATTGCGCAATACCGTATCTTGCAAGTTTAGCCTTGGCTCCAAGTGTCGTATTACCGGTTAAGAGGAGGGATACAAACTCGCGGTGGCCATGAAAATGATCAAGTAATTCATTTATATTAGGCATTAGCTGGCCTTTTCGAGCGGAAAGGTGGTCTGGGAGTACTTCTTCATAACGCTTGATAAGCGCTGCGACCTCATGCGGCTCAGCATCACGACCTGTGAATAGCTTAATAACTTGCCCTGAAATATAGCAGTCAGTCATGCCGGCTGTTTTAATCGAACTTAAGTCGAGGCTGGCGTCTAATATTTCCTCTATAGCCTGTTGAAAGGCGTAAAGACCGGCTCGGTCAGTTTTCATAAGTGTACCGTCAATATCCCAAAATAAGATTTTCAAAAATATTCCTCCTGTGGTTATATTTTGTATATAATTATTATAGCATAGGTGAAAAAGTAGAGAAATTAACGACTGTTAGTTGTCAGGTAAAAGTTTATTAAATTTTTGATATAAAGTTTTCAGATTAAAAGATAGACGACAACGAAACTGGGGAGGGATTCCAATGCCACAATATGTAGAAAAGCGGTATTGTATTGAAGAAGTTCTGCCGGGAATGATTCTCGGGGAAGATATCAATGACCGGAATGGTAAGATCATTCTTACCAAGGGAGCCATCCTAACGGAAAAACTTATAAGGCTATTAGACAACTGGAATGTACCTCATATTACAGTCCGTGAAAAGGCCGCTGAGCCTGTGAAGAGTTATAATTCAAGCGCTTGAGAAATTAGAGAGCTTTAGACGAAGTTATAGCGAGGCAGTAACTCTGATAAAACGAGCGTTTGAGACGACTAAGGGTAATAAAGAAATTCCCATTAAGGATTTGTTGGTATTAGTTGATGATAAGATTTTTAGGTTTATAGATGAGCCAGGTATCTTTAATCACTTATATCAAATTGAACGTAAGGAATCTTACCTGTATCATCATTCGCTTGACGTAGCTATTATTTCCGGAATCTTGGCGAGATGGCTTGAATTGCCTAACCAGGACGTTAACGATGTTGTTTTAGCCGGACTGCTGCATGATATCGGAAAGGTGCTCGTTCCTAGCGGAATCCTCGATAAGCCCGGCAAATTGACCCCAGAAGAACAAGAAGCTATCATGCTTCATTCATCTTATGGCAGTAAATTAATTAAGAAACTTAAATATATTTCCAATAAAGTGAATCTTGCAGTATTCCAACATCATGAACGAGTTGACGGCAGCGGTTATCCATTGAAAGCTTCCACCGAAAAAATTTACCTTCCGGCTAAAATCATTGGTATTGCCGATGTATATGGCGCTGTTACGTCGAATCGAGTATATAAACAGCGGATATCCCCTTTTGATGCAGTAGGAGTTTTAGAAGATATGATGGGGAGTCTTGATATAAGTATTTGTATGGCATTTTTAAATAATATTAAAGATTGCTTTATTGGAAATAATGTCTTGCTAAGTGATAGACGCGAGGCAAAGGTTATATATTGGTCTAAATTTAAACATGCGAGGCCGATAGTTCAGACTATAGACGGTGAGTGTTTCTCGCTTGAAAAAACTCAAGTTAATATTGTTGATTTTCTGGGGTAAATGATCGAAAATTAAAATGCATTATTTATAGCTAGAAAAAAATAAATTATATGTTGACATAATTATGAGTAAATGCTATTATATAAAAGTCGCCGCGAGATGCGGAATAAATTGCCAAGAAAAAAGGCGTTGACAATGCTGCTGAAAAGTGATAAAGTATTAACTCGTCGGCAGTAACGACATGTTCCTTGAAAACTGAACAATGTAAGATAAGAATTATGCCAGATGTGCGGTGCTTTTCGAAGCACACAATTAATTCCTAAGGTTGCGGAAGTAGCTCAGTGGTAGAGCATCGCCTTGCCAAGGCGAGGGTCGCGAGTTCGAATCTCGTTTTCCGCTCCAAGATATTTTAGAGCCATCAAGGCTCCAATAATATAACTTTATTGGAGAGTTTGATCCTGGCTCAGGACGAACGCTGGCGGCGTGCTTAACACATGCAAGTCGAACGGAGAACTTAGCAATAAGTTCTTAGTGGCGA
>JAAYSF010000032.1 GCA_012523975.1 Veillonellaceae bacterium | reverse complement strand
TTTTCTTATGATAATAACTATAGCTCTAAATATATTAAATACTACATCCAAATTGCCACTGATGTTCTGTAGACATGAGGTAATTTCAGACTTGCAGTTATAAAATGATAACTGTCCCCTAGGTATTCTACAAACTTCCATTACCATTTAAATATTCACTTACAACTTGCATTCTAAATTCGGGTCCGTAATGGCTGTATCGTCGACTTTGCTCAAATGCGGAATCTCCAAATGTTTTATATTTTGCCACCCATTTCCGAAATGAAGATTCGCTAACTCCATATTTAGCACCAATTTTTGTAAGCGAACCATTACCATCCAAATATTCCTTTACTGCCATTAGTTTTTTGTCAGCCGATACTTTATTACTTTTAGACATATAAATATGCCCCTCCTTACAGTGAACAATTTTTTATTATTTAAACTGTCTACCATAAGGGGAGCATATCAAATTAAAAGGAAAATATTATTATGCTACCGAAGAAACAATAATTGGTCAAAAGAAAGTTCCTTTTGATATAATTGCAGGTAGTAAGAAATATGGTATCGGAAAAGATGGAAAAGGCTTAGATGGAAATTCGCATCGCTTCCGTTCATTAGGCCATGATCCTATTCTTGGTTACTTATTTGGCACAGCAAATATTATTACTAATACTGCAACTTGGTGGGATGGTACATCCCATCATATAAAGTACCATCCTAATACAAAAGGGATAATGATTCCAACTCTCGCAGCTAATGCATATACTAGAAAAATGTTTGAGGCTGTTGTTGACCGCTTCAATGGAAAAGATGGCAAAAGAATATTAGTTGAAGCAATTATTAAAGAGCATCTTCATCTGAAATCTGACGTTACAACAGCTGGTTTGCCTATACCATTTCTACAAGCAATATCACCCGATTTTACACAAATTTTAGCAGAAGCAGGATTAGATGCAATTGCATTAGGTGGTATCGTTAAGCAAGCAGCTGGTGCGGAGTTTATTAATTTTCTTATTTCTACTATACATAGTCTTTTGTGTGCTGAATCTGGAGAAATGGACAGCAAGTCGTATAAGGTAAGAACTAAGAAGATTATTCTAATTTCAAATGTTATTGCATCAGCCAGTAATGTTATCGCAGTGGGAATAGCAGCAGGAATAGGTGTAGCTGGAGAAAATCCAGAATTGGTAAAGAGATCCCTGAAATATTTAGACATAGGTGGACTTCTTGTTACTATTACTCATTTATTCACTGATTTGAGATTTATTTCAAAAGTGAAAGAAGAATTTATTAACAGCAAGCTGGATTCACAGTTAATAGAGGAATTAAATAATCTTGACAAATATCTTGCTGATTAAAGAACATTCTTTCCCCCTTGATGCTTTTATGAGATGCTTATGGATATGTTCCCGAGAACCCTAAAACCGTTGATTTGTTCCCACACACGAGAGCCAATCTTGGATATATTCCCGCAAACGGCCATCAATAAAAATAGGGCATAAAAATTCTATTTTGATAGCTATCAAGACCTCTCGAAACAC
>JAAYSF010000031.1 GCA_012523975.1 Veillonellaceae bacterium | reverse complement strand
CTAGCATTGCCTCACCCAGCACAAGACCAAAAGTTTCCGGAATAATTGAAGGAAGCACCAAGCAATCTATATCATGCATAACACTAGGTATATCATTACAAAATCCATAGAATTCTACATACTCATAAACGCCTAGTTGTTTTGCCTTTTCTTTAAGTTCATTAACATACTCGGGAGTCTTAGGATTCACCCCGCCGACAATTACTACGCGAAAATTCGTCACTTTTTCTTTTAATAAAGCTACTGCTTCTATTAAGTCATCAAGGCCTTTCTCCATTGTTACTCGGCCAACAAAGCCTATTAAAAATGTACCGTCATTTATATTGAATTTATCTTTTATTAGACGTCTTGTTATCTTCGCATTCTCATTAATCTTTATCCCCGGGTATATGACGCGTACATTGCTGGTATTGATTTTAGGATTCGTTCCAAAAAACTTGTTTTTCACAAACTCAGAAACGCAAATAATGCCCGCTAACTGATTAAAGTACCAAGTATGAATAAAATCCTGTTTAGCAATGAGCGGAACATGACGTGTTGTGACCACTTTTCCTCTTCCGGCTAGCCAGGTTGCAAATAGCGCCAGCCATGAATCACGGCTAGTATGAGTATGAATAATATCTGCCTGTGTTTCTTTTAGCAACTTTGCTAATCCGCAAACAGTTACCGGATCTATTGCACTTTTGATCGGTAAGGTTTTGACCGGGCAAACTTCGCTATAGGCTTTTTTATACATTTCAAAATCACGGCAGACTACTGTCACTTTGTGACCATTGCGAACCAACCCGCTGGCAACATCTTTAACATGCTGCTCAATGCCGCCCCATTCGTAGCTTATCGATATCATTTCAATTATCGAAAATTTTTTCATCATTTCACCACTATCTGTTTTTCTCAGCCAACTTAGCAATATTGGCGGCAAGCTTGCTTGGTGCGTATTCTGCATGGGCCCTGCTAAGGTTGTCCTGGTAATCCTTAAAATTATCATTAAACGTATTAACAAATACCTCTATTGCATTTTTTAAGGCTTCCATGTTGCCCACTTGAAATGATTTACCGATATTAAAGTGCTTTAGTACTTCAGGATTAATATTATCAGCGATAATTACAGGTTTTTGAAAGCCCAGGGTAGTTGATAAGATCGCCGAGGTATGATAGCGATATCTTTCGGCGCCGTATGGCATAACCATAGCATCAACACTTGCAATAGCCTCCTGCCACTCCCTGCCGATTAAAGGTCGATGCATAAATTCAATTAAGTCAGAATAAGTGCCATAGCTTTTTATTATTTTCTCAAAATCTTCGGCATCCGCCTGCGTCATTGTAGCTCCTTGAACAAGTAGTTTTACAGGCCTTGTAAAGTTGCATGTCACAAAGATGTCTAGAAATTGATCAAGTTTTTTTTCTTTACGATATTGGCCGAAAAAGCCCAATTTTAAAACTTCAGGGGTACTTTCACTTTTTTTATAACTAATATCCCTCGGTATATAGTTCGGTGGGTAAAAATAAGAAACATTAGGCATCGGTTTGTTAATCCTTGAGTCTTCGGCAAAAGTTTGGACAGCAATTTTAATATTGGGATTATTCAATGCCTTTTCTGCCTGGTGAAAAAGGCGCGGAGCTTCTTTTGGTGTAAGTCCGTGGACAATAAAAATTACAGGCAGCGGAGACTTTACCAGACTATTTATCTGTAGCGCCCTGAGATACCTGTAAGTTGCTGAAGGAAATATCAGTGCATCAAACCTCTTCTCTAAGGTGTACTGATATAGCCGGTTATACCATTTTTGTCGATTGATTTCCCTTTTTATTGATAATAATATTTTTTCAAGTCCTTTAACGTTGGCGTAAGAAACCCCTATTCCAGGCAAAAAATTAATAGGTGCTCCATAGTTCCATTTAAATTCATGGCCTTCCGGTACATAAAACTCAACCTGATGTCCTAATGCTTGCAATTCTTCGACAAGAATTCGATCATAATCTACCTCATGCCCGCCAGGAGTGATGATTGATTCCATAATTGCAAATTTCATTAAATATTTTCACTCCTTTGCATATAATATAGCTTGACATACTTGGCCATGGTATAAAAATAGTGAAACGCTGCCATTATAAAACCCATCTTGCCGTCAAGGAAACCTAACTTCAGTATATAAGTCCGAAAAAATGCCCATATTGGTCGGAAGACTATAGATAATATATTGGCCCGCTTGCCTTTTTCATAAAGCTGGCTGGCCATTAAAGTTGTGTAGCTATTGAATTTGATGAAATACCTATCCCAGTCATCATAGGTATAATGGTCCAAAGGGTATTTTAGTTTTTGCTTAGCTATATTTACAATTGCTTTTTCATGAACAATGCCATCATAAACTACCTCTGTACGAGGATATAGCCTTAAGCAATAGTCAGGGTACCAGCCGCCATACCGTAACCAATGGCCGAAAGCAATGTTCCGGCGGGGAATCTCATAAGCTAGGACACTGTCGGATTTGACAGCCTGTATTATTTCTCCGGCAAGCTTAGGGGTAATGCGTTCATCAGCATCAAGGAACATCACCCATTCAGTGTTAGCCTGTTTAAGGGCAAAATTTCGCTGAGCTGCAAAACCGTCAGTTATAGGGTGACTAATTACCCTGGCACCATTATCTTGAGCAATTCGTACAGTATCATCACTGCTGCCGGAGTCAACTACTAAAATCTCATTGGCAAATTTGGCACTTTCTATGCACTCTTTGATATGACGCTGTTCATTATAAGTCAGTATAATTATCGTAAGCTTATTCATGCAACCTACTATCTCCCATTACCGAGTGATTGGTTTGGTATTTTTTCATCATTTTACAAAATTCCGTGTAGACAACCGTAGGGCTAATTCCTGCTAGACAATCAATATTCTTATGGCATTTACGTTTCCAACAGCCCCGGCATTCCCATGGGGTTAATATTACTTTATGTTTATCTCCGTAAGGTCCATTCCGCTGCGGATCGGTTGGTCCAAAGAGAGCGATTACAGGAGCACCAACTGCAACGGCCAGATGCATTGGACCGGTATCGCCACCAATAAATACTTTTGATTGTTTAATTATATATGATAATTCTTTCAGACTAGTTTTGCCGACTAGGTTGATTGGCGGAGTTTTCATATTGCTGGCAATTTCCTTATACAGCTTGGCGTCTTTGGGTCCGCCGATGACTACCGGGATAACTCCATCATCAAAAAGCATATCGCCTAGCTCGGCAAAGTAAGTCGTTGGCCAACACTTATTGGGCCAGTTAGTTCCGGGGGCTAAAACAGCATAAGGCTTAACTATGTTTATTCCGGCTTGAACTGCAATGGTTTTAGTGTCTTGTACCTCTTTCGCAGTATTATTGACTTCAAAATGAGGCTGGTTTACTGTCCCGCCAATGTGACGAACAACATCAAGATATCTGTCAACAACATGTCCTTCTGAGTTTTGGCCGCAAACTCTTTTGCTGACTAAACTGCTTAATTCTCTTGCATTGCAGTATACAAACTTAGTCTTGGCTCCGCTTAGGAGGGCTATTGCTGCACTTTTAAATAAGCCCTGAAGATCCAATACAAGGTCAAACTTGCGACTTTGGAGTTCGCGAGCAAGTTTAGAGCCGTTCATAAATAAGCCTATCAGTGATTTATATTGCTTTTTATCAAAAATAATTATTTCATCTATATATGGATTATTAGTTAAAAGATCATGCGCAGGCTTCTCAACAATCCAAGTGATTTTTGTATTTGGGTTGTTCTTTTTTAGTGCGCTGGCAACAGGTAAAGCATGAATTACATCGCCAATAGCGCTGAGCTTTATTATAAGGATGTTTTTGTAATTCATAAACACCTCATGGATTGCTGGTCTTTATCTTTTTTATTACGTTTGACGACGACCTACCCGG
>JAAYSF010000030.1 GCA_012523975.1 Veillonellaceae bacterium | reverse complement strand
GTATTTCAAAAGAGCTTTTTAGCGCCGCATCCAAGCGGGGATATCCAGATCAGGATTACGGAATGGCTCAATCTTTGCATATTCACTACCGGTGTTAGAAGTAGGCTTAGTTGGTTTGGTATCAAAACCGGTAGCAATAACGGTTACACGCACTTCATCACCAAACGATTCATCGATGACAGAACCAAAAATAATATTAGCCTCCGGATCAGCTGCGTTGGAAATAATTTCGGCCGCCTCATTGACTTCAAATAATCCTAAATTTGGACCACCAGTTATATTTAAAAGAACTCCGCGAGCTCCTTCAATTGATGTTTCAAGAAGCGGACTGCGAATTGCAGCTTCTGCCGCCGCAATAGACCGATTATCGCCTGAACCAATACCGATCCCCATTAAAGCCGACCCTTGTTCCATCATAATTGTTTTTACATCGGCAAAATCCAAATTAATTAGCCCCGGTACAGCAATCAAATCCGATATACCTTGCACGCCTTGACGCAAGACATCATCCGCAATTCTAAAAGCCTCCATCATCGGAGTGCGTTTATCAACAACCTGCATTAATCTATCATTTGGTATCGTTATCAAGGTATCAACTTTTTCTTTTAGTTTAGCGGTCCCCCGTTCAGCTTGACCTTGACGACGCCGCCCTTCGAAACCAAAAGGCTTAGTAACAACCCCGACAGTCAGAGCGCCTACTTCTTTAGCGCACTCGGCAACAACCGGTGCAGCGCCGGTGCCGGTGCCACCGCCCATTCCGGCTGTTACAAAAACCATATCCGCGCCACGCAATGCCTTAATTATTTCCTCACGGCTCTCCTGAGCCGCCTTTTCACCAACTTCAGGATTTGCACCTGCTCCTAAGCCTTTAGTTAGCTTCTCACCAATTTGTATACGATGCGGTGCCAAGGCATGCACAAGGGCTTGGGCATCCGTATTGATTGCTATAAACTCAACACCCTTAAGACCTGACGTAATCATTCGATTCACTGCATTATTTCCGCCGCCACCGACTCCAATAACTTTAATGGAAGCAAACTGTTCTAAATCCATATCAAATTCTAGCATGAAAATTTTTCCTCCTTATTCTGAGTTCCACGCTATTAGAAGAACTTCCTAATCTTTTCAAAGAGTGATCGCCAAGATTGCGTTGTAGGCTCTTGACTTACTGCCGCTGCATGCCGCGCGGCATGCAAAATAACACCATAACATGAGGTATTACTTGGATATGAATATTCTGCCAGCAGTTTATCCGGTACTTTTGTTTTCACCTGCAATCCGAAATGTTTTTCAATAGCAGCTACAAAACTTGGCATGGCTGAACATCCCCCGGTAAATACAATTTCATTAATATCACTATCGAGCATTGAACCCTTAATATGCTCGTGAATTAAATAGACAATTTCTTCTACTCTGCTTTCAATTACGTCAAAGAGAAAGTCATAAGAGACCTGTTTGTCAGTTGTTCCATAATCATTACAATCAAGGATTACAGCTTGCCCGCGAAATGCTTTATCAAGTCGTGAATAATAACGCTTGATGCCTTCCGCATGCTGCTCGCTTATCTCTAACGCTTTCATTATATCGCGTGTTATGTAATTGCCCCCTAGCGGCAGTGATGCCGAGTTATATATAACCCCACCACGATATAGAGAAACGTCGGTTGTCCCAGCACCGATGTCGATTATTATTACTTTTTTATCCTTGGTATCTGGCGCCAAAGCTTGCGCACCAACTATAGAATTTGCAACTACCCCAGCAACTTTTATTCCCGTATTTCGGACAGCCGCTATCAGTTCTTTTATAGCCATTTCGGGAGCTGCTACAACAAGGGTTTCAACCTCCAAGCAAGACCCCTGCATACCTATTGGCGCAGATGTCTGGCGCTTTTTATCAACCCAAAAACATAATGGTAAAATATGCAGAACGTATAGTTCCTCGGGAATACCGGTAAGTACAGATGAACGACAAACTCGATCAATGTCTTCATTTGTTATTGTTTTTGGCGAATGCGGAGCAATACTGCCAATACAGTTAAAAGAGCGAATACCCATGCCGCCCACTCCAATGTAAACACCTTGGGCAGAAACTTGATTGTCAGATATTGCACAATCAACGGCTTGTTTAATAGATGACGATAAGGCCTTGTAATCTGATATTGCTCCTTTGTCGAACCCAAAGGTCTGCATAATTCCTATGCTGTCAATTGAAATATCCTGCTCATTTGTCATAGCTCCAGAAAAAACTTTGACCGTCGCTGTTCCTACATCAATCCCCAATAAATGGCTTTTATCCATGCCTTTCCCTCGTCAAAAATATTATGTTACATTCCTTATGTTTCAACAGAAGTAGCAATTTCCCTTTTTTGTTATTAAAGAAAATATAAGTATTTAGGAATATCCAGCAAAAGTCCTATAGCGTTTGAACCTTAAAACTACCTAAGGTGACATTCAATTAAAAAACCGCCTTACATGGCGGTTTTTGGCAAGTTATGAAATAGACTATTTTTTTAAAAAGTATCGACGAATAATAGCCAAATTTTGGAAAATACGCAAGCCGAACGCCAGTAAGGCTACATAATATAAGTCAATTCCTAGGCGTTCACCAACATAAACAAGACTGGCAGCTAATAAAGCATTAGTAAAAAAACCGGTAATAAAAATTGTATTATCAAATTTTTCTTCGGAGCCAGCCCGCAAACCACCAAATACCGAATCTAAAGCGGCTAGCAAGGCTACAGACATAAACTTAGCATATTCGACAGGTATACTTATAGGAGATACAATACCAATAATCAGCCCTATAATCAGCCCTATAACCGGTAACGCCATTCTTACACACCATCCTTTACCGGCTTGGCGAGTTCAAAGCGAAACGCTCCTTTATACGCCGGGACAATCTGATTTTCTTGTTTTTTTATTGAAATTTGAATACCCCAAAACTGTAGCGTTTCGACAACACCCCCGCGCATTTTAAGAGCATTTTCCAAAGTATTCGGCTCTCCAATAGCTTTTATCTCATACGGCGGTGAATAACGGGTATTGTTTACTGACAAAGTTGGGCCAGCACAGCGAATTTCCGAGCTAGCTATCAAGCGCTGTTCGTTAATAGAAATTGCTTCGGCGCCAGCCGCCCAGAGCTCATTGATAACTTTAAGGATATCATCATCATGAATTATGTACAAATTCGGATTTTCCCCAATTTTTGATTGCCGCTTACTATCATCAATCGTTATTGAAACCCCAGGACCCTGCATTGCAATTACCCCAGCCCCCATTCTTAAAAGCTCAGCCTCCTGTGAAACTGCCTTGGTCCCCGATTCTCGCATCTCACTAATTTGTTTTTGCAACGCATCCCGTTCTTTTTCCGTCTGAATCAAGCGCTGCGATAAATCTTCAATCCGCTGAAAAGGCACAGTAGATTTTATATCTTCTGTTGTCCGAAATTGTACCGCTAACATAAAGCCTAAGATTACACAAACAAAAGCAATAGCAGCTTGTCCTTGTTTTATTTGTAACACTGACTCACCCCTTTCTCACGAGACATCCTGGATTAAAAGATACTTACTTAAGATGGAGTTCTGTCTCCATCTTAAGCTTAGCCGAACTTATCTAGAGATTTAGACGATGTAAACTCCCACTTAAGAAGATGGAGTCGTATAGCGTCTTGGTCATCGATAAATTATGATTTAAACTTTATAAACGGAGAAGCATAGTTCAGATCTATATAATCAATTATAGCACTATTACCTGCTAATTCATTAAGGATTTCATTAGTTAACTTAGCTTTTTCAGCCATTCTCTCCGCCTTTCCAAGTTTTAGTTGGGAAGACTTTACTGTGTAACAAACAATGCTCCCGCCTGCTTGAATATTAACTTCAGATATTTGATTTAGAATTGGCTCTTCTAGTGTAGATAGATACTCTAAAACTGGCTCGACTTGTGGATGCTCAACGTTATCGCCAACGTATCCGCCATCAAGTCTTATTCCTGTAATCATCGGGACATTTATTTGTTTTAAATTCTTATGAGCAGCTAATATTACACCCTGTTTATCGACCTCAACAAAACCATAGCTGCTAGCAACGTAAGCAAGAGGCCGCCGTTCCTTAATACTAATTACAATAGTGCTGGGAAACTTCCGTATAACATCTACATCTGAAACGCGTAAGTCTTTTAAAAGACGTTCACGTATTTGACCAGTATTAAGCTTTAAGATGTTTACGGGTTCCGGGATCTCTGCAATTACATATACTTCCTCTGTCGGCATATACTTATTTCCTTCAACAACTACATTACCGACATTAAAATATGTGGAATTAACAAACAAAAAGCCTACGATAAGTACAACAAGCAATATTAACAGTGCCGAAAACACATGGCCAAATGGCTGGTTGTCTTGTTGTGGACGCCTTTTCTGTAAGAACTTTTGCATGCATTCACCTCTGTTACTAAGCTGCTTTACAAGTAATTATACATCAACTTACTTGTCCTATAAACTATCAAAAAAAGACAGCATTGTAATATGCTGCCTTTTTAAAAGCTATTTATCTTCAAGCATCAATAGCAGCTTTTCACACAAATCTTCAAAAGATATTCCCGCTGCCGCGGCTGCCTTAGGAACTAGACTTGTAGCAGTCATGCCTGGGATAGTATTTACCTCCAGTACATATGGCCTATTCTGTTGATCCAACATAATGTCAACCCTTGCTATTCCCCGACATCCTAGAGCCTTGAAAGTAGTAACGGCAACTTTTTGCAGTTCTATCGTAACATCATTATCAAGCTTGGCAGGTACAATATATTCTGTCGCACCTTTAGTATACTTGGAATGATAATCATAGCGTCCTGAATGAGGTGCAATTTCAATTATTGGCAAAGCTTTCGGATCGTGGCTACCGTACACTGCAACTGTTACTTCCCGTCCTTTTATAAATTCTTCCACTAAAATACTATCGCTATATTTGAAAGCCTGCTTCACAGCCTCGTTAAGATCACCTGGCTTCTCTACAATGTAAACACCAATGCTGGAGCCTTGCGCTGCTGATTTAATTACTACGGGGACACCGAAATCCTTCTCAATCACTGTCGGTAATGCGGCATTAAGTTCATCTTTGGTATATAAACGTGATTTAGGCGTCGGGATTCCAGCAGCTACGAATATCCGCTTTGAAACCCCTTTATCCATGGCTATTGCGCTAGCCAGGACACCAGACCCAGTATAGGGAATCCCCAGTAATTCGAGTGCTCCTTGTAGTATCCCATCTTCACCAAATTTACCATGGATAGCATTAAATACAATATCAACGTTTTCTTCTACTATCTTAGTTATAAATTGCTTAGGTTCTAAATCAATCTCAATTACATTATAACCTTTTGTCTGAAGTGCCTTTAATATTGCCCGTCCTGTATTAAGCGAAACTTCGCGCTCGTCAGAAGGCCCTCCCATTACAACAGCAATTTTTTTTGATTTCACTTAGAAACCCCCTATCCGCTTCCGTGACGTATAATGTTTGCACCAAGACTTTGAAGTTTCTCCTCGAATTTTTCATAGCCTCTGTCAATGTGATGCACTGCTTCAATTTCTGTTATTCCCTCGGCGGCTAATGCCGCCAAGACTAGCGCGCCTCCTGCCCTAAGATCCGGAGCTGCTACACAAGCTCCTGTCAACTTAGGTATACCGCGAATAATGGCAGTCCGCCCCTCAACCTTTACTTTAGCCCCCATTCGAGACAATTCATCTACATGCTTAAACCGATTTTCAAAAATGGTCTCAGTTATTACGCTTGTTCCTTTTGCAATGGTAAGCAGCGATAGAATGGGCGCCTGCAAATCAGTGGGAAAACCCGGATGCGGCAGTGTTTTAATATCAACACCGCGTAAATCGCCTGCTTTAACGCGGACATAGTTTATACCCGTCTCAATATTGGCTCCAATTTCCTCCAGTTTGTCAAGTACAGAGAATAGATATTCAGGCCTAATGTTTTCAATTGTAACATCACCCTGAGTCATAGCTCCGGCAATCAAAAAAGTACCTGCCTGTATGCGATCTGGTATGATTGTGTGTTCAGTGGGATAAAGTTTATTTACACCTTCGATCCGAATTGTATCAGTTCCTGCTCCACTAATTTTTGCCCCCATTTTATTTAAAAAAGTCTGTAAGTCGCTAATTTCAGGTTCTCGGGCTGCATTTCTAATGATCGTCACACCATTTGCAAGAACCGCCGCCATTACAGCGTTCTCAGTTGCACCTACACTTGGGAAATCAAAGTGAATATCTCCGCCGGTCAATTGAGTTGCCTCAGCTACAATAAAACCAAATCGTTCGCTAATTTTTGCTCCGATTTTTTCCAAAGCTTTTATATGTAGGTCAATCGGTCTAGGGCCAATATCACAACCCCCTGGGTAAGAAAGCCGAACTTTTTTGAATCTTCCTAACAACGGACCCATGAGAAAAACGGATGCTCGCATTTCGCGCATCAAATGCTCCGGAATCTCGGCCTTACTAACATTGGTAGTATCAATGATAAGCGTATTTCCTTCGCGTTGAATTTTAGCACCTAGCAATATTAGGATGTCCTGCATTGCGTTAATATCACGAATAAACGGAACATCGTGAATAACACTGACGCCTGAGCACAAAAGCGACGCAGCCATGATCGGCAAGGTAGCATTCTTGGCCCCGCCAATTCGTAGATTACCTTGAAGTTGTACTTCCCCTGTGACGATAAATTTCTCCATCGTCTCCCCCCCTAGAAAAGTACAACCACCCCACTCAAAAAGAGAATGTCTTCCAAAGGAAGACAAAATACAAAACTAATCTTTTACTAGTATTTCTATAAGTTCTTCGCCGACTCGATAAACATCTCCTGCGCCCATGGTGATTATTAAATCACCCGGTTCGGTTACTTCGCTGAGATAGCGAGCAATTCTTTCTTTATCTTTTATATAAACAACATTTTGACCCGTTTGTTTCTCAACCTCCTCCTTAATAACCTCGCCATCGATACCAGGAATCGGCCTTTCTCCAGCAGCGTATATATCTGTAAGAATTAATAAGTCAGTTGAAGAAAATGCGCTCCCAAACTCATTCCTTAACAGCATAGTCCTGGAAAAACGGTGTGGCTGAAAAACACAAATTAATCTTTTAGGCGCGGTTTGCCGTGCTGCTAACATCGTTGTGGCAATTTCAGTCGGGTGATGAGCATAATCATCGACAATCCAAATGCCATTAAGCCTAGCCTTTGTCTGAAACCGACGTTTAGCACCTTGAAAAAGAGCTATTCCCTCGGCAATTTGTTCAAAGCTCAATCCTAGCTGTATTCCCACAGCAATTGCAGCCAACGAATTTGCCACATTATGGCGACCCGGTACGTTTAGTTTCATAGTCCCTAATAAATTCTTATGTCTATAAACATCAAAAATAGTCGCCGCACCCTGGGCACGGATATTTTGGGCCTGATATTCCGCATCTTGATTTTCAATAGCATAAGAAACAAATTTTCGTTCTAGGCTATTAGCTATATCCCTGATATGTTTATTATCAAAGCATAATACCGCCATTCCGTCTTTTTGAGGAAGCTTTAGTAAAAATTCCTCAAATGTATGTAAAATGTTTTCCATTGTTTGATAAAAGTCCATATGGTCATTTTCAATATTAGTAATTATCGCTATCTGCGGCGACAGTTTTAAAAATGAACCATCGCTTTCATCAGCCTCGGCTACTAACCAGTCGCCTGAGCCTAGTTTAGCATTACCGCCAAGATAATTTAATTCACCGCCAATAATAATAGTAGGATCAATACCCGCCTTTTCAAGCATAAGGGCGACCATTGACGTTGTCGTCGTCTTACCATGCGCCCCTGCTACTGCAATGCCTTTGCGCTCTTTCATCAAGGCAGCTACAACATCAGAACGATGGTAAATTTTTATATTTCTTAACTTAGCGGATAATACTTCAGCATTGCTATCGGGTATGGCCGTCGATACAACAACGGCCTCGACATCACCTAGATTTTGTTCATTATGTCCGATATAAACTTTAGCCCCTAGTTTTTCAAGTTTTCTTGTTGTTTCAGAAGCGCTCATATCTGAACCAGAGATAATATAACCCATTTGCAGCAAAATTGTAGCAATGGCGCTCATACCTGCACCGCCAATACCAACAAAATGAAAACTCTTAATATGATTTAGCAAAAACTTCGCTCCTTTCTCGCGCCATATACCCTGAATTATAATGTATAATATTGTATGAACAAGAGGGTATTGATGTTACTAGACAGATAAGTAAAAAATAAAATTTACTAAGACTTAGTATTGGTCAAATCAATAGCAATTTCCGCGATATGCTCTGCTGCCTCCGGGCGGCCTATTCTTTTACTGGCTGCGGCCATTAATTCAAGCCTAGAGGGATCATCAATCAATTCTTTAACTAATACTAATAGCCTCTCGCCACTTAGCTCTTTATCGCGGATAACAGCAGCCGCTCCATGATTTTCCATCACTAGTGCGTTATGTTCCTGGTGATTTTCTGCAGCATATGGATATGGTATTAGGATTGAGGGAATACCTCGCGCCGTTAATTCTGCTAAGCCAACTGCGCCAGCCCGAAAGATTGCTAAATCTGCAGCGGCTAAGGCAAGTGGCATATTATATAAATAAGGTTTTATACTAATATTTCCAGCAGAGGTAATATCTATACCAGATTGTTCTAAATTTCCAACTATGCCATTATACTCGGTTTTTCCGGTCACATGCAATAGCTGAACATCTTTTCGAGCTATGAAATATTTATATACTTCAACCATAGCTTGGTTTATACTTCGAGCGCCTCGGCTTCCTCCGGAAATTAGGATTGTCCGTTTTTTGGGGTCTAGCCCAAGTGCCTCAATGCCTTCCTGGCGTGAGGCAGACATAACCTCCGGGCGAATTGGATTGCCGGTAAAAATGACTTTGTCTTTAGAAGGAAAATAATTTGCAGCATCGGCATAACCAACGGCTATTTTATCAACAAACCTAGCCAAAATTTTATTTGTTATCCCCGGGATAACATTCTGCTCCTGAATAATTGTCGGCACCCCTAGAAGGCTTGCGGCCAGAAGGACTGGACCGCAAACATATCCCCCTGTGCCAATTACAATGTCGGGTTTAAACTTGCGGATGATACTTTGGGATTGCCATATGCTGGCGGCTGATTTAAATAGTGTGGCAAGGTTTTGCAAAGTAAGCCGGCGCTCAAATCCTCGGATATCAATTGTTTTGAAATCATAGCCTTCCTTCGGAATTATATCCGCTTCTAACCCTTGGTTAGTACCCACAAATAGCACTTGACAGGATTTGGACCTTTTCTCAATAGCTTTGCTTATAGTAATAGCGGGGTAGATGTGTCCACCTGTCCCCCCGCCAGACAACATGACTCGCATATTCGAAGTGGCCTCCTCATTTTAAATTAACATAGCGTGATATGTTAAGTAATATCCCTACTCCTGATAACGTAAATATCAATGCTGACCCACCAAAGCTCAAGAACGGTAAAGGTATTCCAGTTACAGGCATAGAAGCGGTAACCACTGCTATATTCATCAGCGCCTGTATAATAATCATCGTCGTAATACCAGCCGCCATTAAACTGCCAAATATATCGGGTGCCGAAATAGCGACTTTTAAGCCACGCCACGCAAATAAAAAGAAAAGTATAATTACCGTGATAGTACCAATAAAGCCAAGTTCTTCACCAAGAATGGCAAAAATAAAATCAGTATGAGGTTCTGGTAAGTACAAGAACTTTTCTCTGCTACGGCCAAGACCGACCCCGAACAAGCCCCCGGATCCAATGGCATATAGCGACTGGATTATGTGATAACCGGTATCAAGCGGATCAGCCCAAGGATCGCTAAATGCCAGCAGCCGCTTCATTCTATATGGCTCTACTATAATGGCTGCAATAATGCCGGACACACCGGCAACCCCTAAAGAAACAAGATGGGATATTTTGGCCCCGGCCGTAAATAAAAGAACAAATACTGTACCACCTATCGCTAAGGCTGTTCCTAAATCTGGTTCTTTCAGAATAAGCCCGAAAACAACAAGTAATACCAAAAGCTGGGGCAGAACACCTTTAACAAAACTGGTTATCCTATCTTGACGGAGTGCTAAACTACTGGCACAAAATAGCACCATACTAAGCTTGGCAATTTCTGAAGGCTGCATATACAGGGAGCCAAACCCAAGCCATCTCCTTGCGCCGTTGACGACCCTTCCCATGCCTGGAATAAGAACTAGGATAAGCAATACTATTGTTACCAACATTACTGGCTTAGCAAGCTTTCTCCAGGCATGATAGTCGATATTCATAGTAAGTATCATGGCCAGAAGTCCCAATGTTACCCAAATGATTTGTCGTTTTAAAAAGTAATAACTATCTTGAAAGTTGACATAGGCGGAGACCGCACTCGAACTATATACCATTACAACACCGATTGCCAATAGCGCTATTACGGCAAAAAAAATGATAAAATCGGGCGATTTAGGTCTAACACCCAAGACAACTCCCTCCCTTACTCTAAATGCTGGACAAACCTTTTGAATGCTCTCCCTCGTTCTTCATAATTCTTAAACATATCGTAGCTTGAACAAGCTGGGGACAGCAAAACCACGTCCTTACCCTCGGCTAATTGATGGGCTAATTTTACCGCACTTTCTAAATCACTTTCTATACGGATACTTTTCACCCCATGACGGACTGCTGACTCGTGAAAACGACCGCTAGCTTCACCAATTAAGATTAAATGACAAACCTTTTCCCGGACAACTGTCATAAACTCAGTTAAATCTGTTTTTTTATCTCGGCCGCCCGCAATTAATATGACGTTTCCGGGAAAAGCATCAAGTGCTTTAATCGCTGATTCAGGATTTGTAGCTTTCGAGTCGTTATAGTACTGAACACCGTCTATTGTTGCGACTGGTTCAATACGATGTTCTACTCCGTTAAATCCACGCAAAACTTGAGCCATATATTCAATATCTACACCCGCAAAAAAAGCAACGCCACAGGCAGCCATCGCATTTTCAATATTGTGAGCGCCACGTACTTGAATTTCGTCAGTTGGGCATATCGAAAAGACTTGCCCCTCCCACGCAATTTTTATAATTCCTTCTTGAACAAAAATTCCAGATATCAGCAATGATTTACGGCTAAAAAATACAACTTTTGACTTGGTTCTTTTGGCCATATCCCGAACAATATCATCATCATAATTAAGAATCAGAAAATCATTTGCTGTTTGGTTAGCAAAGATTTTCTCTTTCATTTTTATGTAGGTAGCCATAGTTCCATGCCTATCCAGATGATCTGCAGTAATATTTAAAATTGCAGCGATCCTAGGTCTAAAATTCAAAATTGCCTCTAACTGAAAACTTGATATTTCCGCAACGACTATGCCAGATTCATCAACTCCAGCAACTTCATGTGAAAGTGCCTGGCCAATATTACCGCCAACTACCACATCTTGATAAGCAGTTTTAACCATTTCACCAACCAATGTTGTAGTTGTTGTCTTCCCGTTAGTACCAGTGACAGCGACAAGCGGTGATTTACAAATTTGATACGCTACCTCAATTTCGCTTATTACTTGTATCCCCCTTGTCTGAGCTGATTCGACAAGCGGCAGATAGACAGATATCCCTGGCGACAGAACAATCAGATCAGTATCAGTAAGCAAACTTTCATCTTGTTTTCCTAAGGCTAATACCACTCCAAGGGTTTCAAGTCCAGAAAGGTCTCTATCAATATTCTCTTTTGTCCTATTATCACTTAAGGTTACCTTTGCTCCCAATTTTTGTAGAATTGCAGTAACCGAAATACCGCTTATTCCTGCACCTAAAACAAGTATTTTTTTATTTTTAAAATCCACTATATTCCTCCTGCACGACTAGCTGCCAGAATAGCTAAGGCTATTACGCCGAAAACCACGCCTACAAGCCAAAATACAATAACTACCTTGGTTTCTGACCAGCCTGAAAGTTCAAAATGGTGATGAATAGGGCTCATAAGAAATACCCGCTTGCCGGTTGATTTAAATGAGGCTACTTGAATAATCACCGACAATGCCTCAATAACAAACACACCCCCAACGAGAACTAGTAGCAATTCGGTTTTTGTCATTACTGCTACCGAAGCCAAAGCCCCGCCTAGAGCTAGTGAACCGGTATCCCCCATAAACACCTTAGCAGGGTGGGCATTAAAGCGGAGAAAGCCTAGTGTAGCGCCAGCCAGCGCAACACAAAAAATGGCTAACTCAAACTTACCAAAGCTTAGGCATATTACCGCATATGCTACGGCGGCAACTGTCGTAGTACCTGCCGCCAAACCATCTAAACCGTCAGTTAAGTTTACCGCATTAGTAGTTCCAACAAGGACCAGAAAGATCAGAGCGTAATACAAGGGACCTAAGTCAAAGTTAATTCCCAGTACCGGAATCCAGAGATCAGTGCCGCGATCCATATATCCTGCCGCAATATAAGCCAAGGCTACTGCCATTATAATTTGCCCTAAAAGTTTCTGTCTGGCTTTTAATCCTAGTGAACGCTTAAGAACTACCTTTATAAAATCGTCTAAAAAACCTATCATACCATGACCAATCGTAATAAACAGCGCTAGCCAAACTTCAACGCTTTTTCCAGCATATATCAACGCTGGAATTAATAAGGCAATAAGGATAATCACTCCGCCCATGGTTGGCGTACCGGCTTTTGCATAGTGCCGCTCAGGTCCTTCTTGTCTGATACTTTGACCAAATTTTAAACGCCGCAGCAATGGAATAACCAATGGCCCTAAAACTAAAGCCACCAAAAATGCCACGCCGGCGGCATAGAACAATGCTTGCATGAATAATAGACCTCCCCAAGCTTAACTCAATACATCTATAATTTGTTCCATTTTCATACTTCGCGATCCTTTTATTAAGATTGTATCGCCAGGTGTTAAATACTGCTTTAAAACATTCGCCGCTTCCTCATGGTTTTTACAAGCCAGCGATACTTTAGCACCGTTACGTTGCGCTTCTTCTGCAATATAAGCAGCTAACTCACCAACAGTAACTACAATATCGACACCACTAAGTCCTATTTTGCGTCCAATTTTTTGATGAGCCTCAACGGCCATCTGTCCTAGTTCAAGCATATCTCCCAAGACGACTACCTTACGGCCGCTAGCTATCTCAACCAAGGTATCGATAGCGGCTGACATTGAAAGAGGGCTAGCGTTATAAGCATCATTTATTATCGTGTACTTACCTTTTGGTTCAATCGCTAACCGCATACCGCTTGCGACAAAACGCTTCAAACCTTCGCCAATCTCATCAACTTCCATGCCTAGTCCTAGGCCAACAGATACTGCCGCAAGGGCATTATAAACATTATGTCTTCCTATAGTTGGAATAAATACTTTGTTTATTCTACCTAAGTACTTAAAACCAACAGTCATGCCAATCCCATTAGTATTAGTATTAATATCAACACCTTGTACATCGCAGCCATCTTCGAGACCATATAATAGAACGCGGGCTGGTGTTTTTCTTCCCATAGCTCGTACATGATCATTGTCACCATTTAATATTGCCAATCCATTATTTGGCAAACTTTCTACCAATTCCGCTTTCGCCCTGGCGATATTCTCCATTGACCCTAATAACTCTATATGCGTCTCGCCGACATTTGTTATAACCCCAATATTCGGCAAGGCGATGTCGGAAAGTTCTTTAATTTGTCCAAGTCCTCGCATACCCATTTCAACAATTCCAGCATCATGGGTTGCGTTAAGATTCAGCAAGGTTAGCGGCAGTCCAATCTCGTTATTAAAATTAGCCTCTGTTTTAAGTACATTAAACCGGCTGCCTAAAACCGCAGCTATCATATCTTTAGTAGTTGTTTTACCATTCGAACCAGTTACAGCAATAATGGGAATATTATAACGCTGACGATGAAAACTTGCCAATGCCTGTAGGGCTTTTAAGGTATCTTTAACCTTAATAACTGGAATATTATCACTAGCGAACTCTCCCCCCCGACTAACGATAACCCCTGCCGCGCCATTTTGTAATGCGATAGGAATAAAGTCATGTCCATCATACCGTTCGCCTCTGAGCGCAATAAACAAGTCGCCTGGACGTATACTTCTTGTGTCGGTTGTTATACCGCTAAATTTTATTGGTTCCGCTAGCTTAACCGGAATCCCCTCGGTCGCAGCGCAAATCTCCGCTAAGGTGAATGCTGTCATCACTTCATCTCCCTAATGGCCTCGCGGGCTATTTCCCGATCATCAAATGATATTGTTTTATCCTTAAGGATTTGATACGTTTCATGCCCTTTACCCGCAATAATAACAATATCATCTTTTGCAGCAATACTGATAGCTGCGTAAATTGCCTTCTTACGATCTGAAATCCTTCTGTACAACTTATTATCCTTGTTGCTACTGATTATACCAGTCTCGATTTCATCAAGTATAGTATCAGGATCTTCTGTACGCGGATTATCCGAAGTTGCTATAATAACGTCCGCGTATTGTACTGCCAATGCACCCATAATTGGCCGCTTAGTACGATCGCGGTCGCCACCGCAACCAAATACAATAATAATACGCTGCTCAGCAAATCCGCGCGCTGTTTTCAAAATGTTTTCAAGACCGTCAGGAGTATGCGCATAATCTACAATGACACTGAACGGCTGTCCGGCGTCAACTATTTCAAAACGCCCCGGAACGCTTTTAAAAGACTCCAAGGCCTTTTTAATCTTGTTAATCCCAATTCCTTCAGCGAACGTTGCGCCGATAGCTGCTAAAACATTGTAAACATTAAATAATCCAGTTATATTAAGGTCAAGCGATATCTTCCCATACGGTGTGTTAACTTCGAATTTAGCTCCCTTTGACTCAATCCTGATGTTATCCGCCGACAAACTGGCTTCATTTTGAACAGCATAAGTAATTTTATTACAATTGGCCTTCTCTAGCATCAAATCAGCCACTACATCGTCGACATTTACAATAGCTGTCTTCCTAGATTTGACATTGCCAGAGGCCCCCAGTTTGCGGAAAAGCTCGGCTTTAGCAGCTGCATATTTTTCAAAAGTGCCATGAAAATCCAAATGATCCTGCGTCATATTAGTAAATACCCCTACATCGAATTCACATCCATCTACTCTGTTAAGAGCTAGGGCATGCGAAGAAACTTCCATTACTACGTAGTCTATTTGTTGCCTTACCATTTCTGCTAGAATTGCTTGGAGATCAATAACGTCCGGGGTTGTATTGCTTATAGGCATGCTTTCATCCTCAATAAGTATCTGAATTGTTCCGATTACCCCTACCTTATATCCAGCCGTGCGCAATATTTCTCGTATTAGGTACGTTGTAGTGGTTTTTCCATTGGTGCCAGTAATCCCGATCATTCGCAGCTTATGAGCAGGGTAATCATAGAAAAAGGGCGTTATTTTGCGCATTGCTGCTCTGGTATCTGCAACCTTAACGACCGCAATGTCATTAACAGAAACATCCTTTTCAACCAGTATAGCTGCGGCTCCGCGTTGGCGGGCCTCCGTAATAAAGTTATGACCATCAACGACATTACCCGACAAACATACAAACAAAGTACCAGGGGTTACCTTGCGGGAGTCGTGAGCTATACCATGAATTAACTGTTCTTCATTACCATTAAACTCACATTCCGGCAATAAAGCTGTTAGATCTTTTAGTTTTTTTGTCATGCTATATCCCCTACCTTCTTTCAGTCACTATTATTACCATATTTACCAATTTTATCTGCTGAACATATTAGTCTGATCTATATCTCTATTCTAAAAAGACAGTTATACTAGCCCCGGTTGGAACCTTACTTCCGGGGAGAGGATCTTGTTTGACAGTCTTTTGTCCTGTTCCAATTGGCGATATAATTAATCCTACATTACCAAGCAGCTCAGATGTTTCCTTAAGAGTCAGTCCGTTGCAATCAGGAACTGTTACTTCTCCAATGCCAAATCGCGGTGTTAAAGTATACACTAGCACACTCGTTCCTTTAGGTATTCTACTACCTGGTTTGGGAATTTGGTCGGCTACCCTTCCGCCTGATTCCTCCACTCTTACATCGAGACCAGCCTGCCGCAATACCTTTATTGCTTCGGGAACTTCTAAATTAATAACGCTAGGAACAATAATGTGAGCCTCTAAGCTCTCCCGATTACTATTCTCGTCTAAACGTGGAGCGACCTTTAAATATTCTAAAATATCTTTGGCAGCGGCACCAAAAACAGGGGCAGCTATTTGTCCGCCGTAATATATTCCGACTGGCTCATCAATTACTACCAGCATTGCAATCTGCGGGTTATCAGCAGGCGCAAAGCCTACAAAGGAGGCTACATATTTACCCGGCACATACCCACCGCCGCCTACTTTCTGCGCAGTTCCCGTCTTACCAGCTATTCGATAACCTTCAATATAGGCATTTTTCCCTGTCCCATTACTTACAACACTTTCCAAAACATTCTTAACCTCTTTTGCAGTATCTACATTAACTATTCTCTCAACTATATCCGGCTGAAACCCTCGGATAACATTACCGGCCTTGTCTCTAACTTCTCTAACAATTTGCGGTCTTACTCGCAACCCATCATTGGCAACAGCTGAAACAGCAGTAAGTAACTGAATAGGCGTTACCGCGATACTCTGTCCCATTGACATGGTAGCAATGTTTATAGGCTTGACCTGATTTTTATTTATCATAATACCCTTTGCTTCACCAGGCAGATCAACATTAGTCGGACGCCCTAATCCAAATGCATCCAAATACTTGTAAAATTGATCACTCCCTAACTTTAGTCCTACTGTAACAAACCCAGTATTGCACGAATTCTCTACAACCTCACAAAAGCTTTGACTCCCATGCCCTCCATGTTTCCAACAGTGAATTGTCCTTCCTTGTACTTCTATTCCTCCTGGATCAAAAAACCGGTCGTCCAGTTTAACAACCTTAGCATCAAGCGCAGCCGTTGTCGTCAAAACCTTAAAAGTAGATCCCGGTTCATAAGCGTTTGATACGGCGATGTTGCGCCACAACTTTGGAGAAAAATCTGCAAATCTATTAGGATTATAGTCAGGCCTGTTAGCCAGTGCTAATATTTCACCAGTGTTTGGTTTCATAACAATAATAGTAGCAGCAGCTGCTTGCGTATCTTTCATCACTCGTTCAAGGTCGCGCTCAATAATCTGTTGAATTACGGTATCGATTGTAAGATATATATTATGACCTTCGACGGGTGGCACAAATCGATGCGACGCATAAGGTATTTCTCTTCCCCTTGCGTCATACTCTACAACTATGCTTCCCGGACGGCCTTTCAGATAACTGTCAAAAGTCGTCTCAATGCCATCTAAGCCTTGACTGTCGATACCGGTAAACCCTAATACGTGAGCTGCTAGATTTTCATTAGGATAATAACGGCGATTCTCTTGAGTTAAGCCAATACCTGATAAATTTAATTTTTTTACGGCGGTGGCGCTTTCAACATCTATTTTTCGTTTAATCCAAGTAAACGCTTGGCGCTTCTTTAATTTAGCAGCCAGTTTATCTTCGTCCAAATTCAAAATAGCAGCCAATTTGGCTGCTGTCTCTTCTGCATTTCGTATTTCGGCTGGAATTGCATAAACGGATTCTGTACTAACGCTTACCGCTAATTCCCTTCCATGTCGATCATAAATAACCCCGCGTTTGGCCTCGACCGGTATATCACGAATACGTTGATCTATGGCATTTTCTGTAAGCCAAGAACTTCTAAAGAATTGGATATACATTAGACGGCAACCTAATCCAAACATGATTAAAGCAACAAAAAGAAAGAAAATGGCTAACCTTTTTCTAATGGTAACATGTGCAGCTGACGCCATTGAATCTCCCCCAATTCAAATTAACGCCCTTTGCTTGCCTCCGCTGTGCCAGACTTTAAGATCTCCATTATTGTTGTTGCTGCCACATTATTAGTTGAGCTGCTATTATTAGTTTCATCACTACTCGAAATTGAAGCACAATATACATTTTGCGGTACAACCATGCCAAACTGAGCTGTAGCAATCTGCTGAATACGCTGGGGAGATTTTAATTTTGCTATGTCTAGTCGCAGCATTTCATTTTCTTTTTCGTATTTAAGTATCTGCGCTTTCGTTTGGACCAGTTCATAACCAGCTCTAATTATGGCTTCACTTCGGATGGTTACAAACATAGCTGCGATTGCTATCATTGTAACCATCATGAAACATTTTAACCGCAGTTTAGCGTTCTTGTGTTTTAAGCCTTTATCGGAGGACGGGGCGATTTGTTGTTGTTGTTGTTCTTCTTCTATTACCCAATCTTGCTTTCTACTCGCTAACATATGTATTTACCCTCCTTGGAAATTAGAACACTATCCAATCCTTGTAATCTGGCTGGTTTATAACTTTTCTGCAACTCGTAGTTTTGCACTTCGTGATCGTGGGTTATTCTCAATTTCGGCTAATGAAGGCGCTATCGCTTTACCAAAGGTTTTAACTTTAGGAATCTGTCCGCACACACACACTGGCAGTCTAGGAGGACAGATACACCCGCGTGCTAATGACTGCAGAGTCTGTTTAGCTATGCGGTCTTCTAATGAATGAAAAGTAATTATGCATATCCGCCCCCCAGGTTTGAGCCTGCCAACTGCGGTTAAAAAGGTTTGGTTTAGAATTCCAAGTTCATCATTTACCTCAATTCTAATGGCTTGGAAAGTACGTTTAGCGGGGTGTGGACCTTCTCGTCGAGCTGCGGCGGGTATCGCTTTTTTTATAATTTCAACAAGGTGACTAGTTGTCGCAATTTTTTTGTTAGCTCTTTCCTCAACAATAAACTTTGCTATCCGTTTTGCCCAACGTTCTTCACCGTAATCATATATCACTCTGGCAAGTTCTTGCTCAGAATAAGTGTTTACAACATCATAAGCTGATAGCGGTGCAATTGGATTCATTCTCATATCAAGGGGAGCATCTTGCATATAAGAAAACCCACGCTCTGGGATATCCAGTTGATGAGATGATACCCCCAAGTCGAAAATTATACCATCAATTTGGTCGACATGAAGCTCATCTAATATTTGCTCAAGGTTCCGGAAATTGTTCTGAACTATATCTACCCGGCATCTGGCATTTGCTAATCTTTGCTTGCCAACGGAAATGGCCTCAGGATCTTGATCAATACCAATAAATCGACCTGCCTCGTCCAGTCTTTGCACAATTTGAGAAGCATGACCACTTCCCCCAAGCGTACAGTCAACATAAATTCCCGAAGGATCTGTAATTAACTTATCAATACTTTCTTCCATAAGAACACTTATGTGGTGGAAATTCACTAATGTCACCTCTTATTTAAATCCCTAGCTCAATTAGATTTTCGGCAATTTGGGCTACAGTGGGTGCAACCTGATCATTATAGGCAGCCCATATTCCTTTATCCCATATCTCAATACGACTGGATACACCGATTACGACAACGTCCTTATCAAGTTTGGCATATTCCCGCAGGTTATTCGGCAACAGTACGCGCCCTTGTTTATCGCATTCCAGTTCAGCCGCTCCTGCAAAAAAGAAACGCATAAAAGCTCTAGCTTCCGGATTCGCAAGCGGAAGGCGTTTTAACTTTTCTTCTAGGATAGCCCACTCTTTTCTAGCGTATACAAACAAACAATTATCCAGACCCTTGGTAGCAATAAATACATCGCCAAGCTCATCACGAAACTTGGCCGGTAATATCAGCCGGCTCTTATTATCTATCGTATGTAAATACTCGCCTACTAGCACAGCCTCACCACCAAGTACTCTTCTACCACTTTCCACCACAATGAGCCACTTTTTCCTATATCTTCTTGAAAAAAATAAAAAATCCTTCAAAATCTTGAAGGATAGAAAAATATATTGGTATTTAGTTCCATGGGCCTTGTTTTTAGGGGACCAAAGTCCTGCTAACTTCTTATCACACCAAGCCTTTCAAGGATTGGAGCACCATTTAGTCTTACATAAAAACTGCGGAGCCGAGAACAAAACCGTTTTCTTGCATTTCCCGATCTGTTCCCAAGTTATATAATTAGGATCATATCCTAATTATCTGCATAGCCATCATCGAAAGTAATACGTATTGGGTTCTCCGGTAAAGCATTACCATATTTTAAGCTAGCTATTAAAGCATCGGGAGTTATCGTATGATATCCGTTATAGAGATACTTAATCTGCTCTTCACATTCTTTGGTCCCCTTTCAACCAAATGACAAAAACTAGATATGTTTTTAAAAGCTAACAAACATCAATAACAGTGCCGCCGGTAATTTGCTGCAGCCGTGACGGTGCAACCGGAAGCGCCGAATTGCTTGTCCCGGCAGCCGCGAATACCACATCATATTCAAAGAGGCTTTTATCTAAAAAAATAGGTAGGGAACTTGCTAGTCCCACAGGGGATACTCCCCCCGGTAAAAATCCGGTAAATTCTTTTACAACCTCAGCACTGGCGAATTTCACTTTCTTAACATTTAACACATGACTGAGTTTCTTGGTATTCACCTTTTTATCACCGCATGTAACTACTAGATAAGGCTTGCTCTCAGCAGTAAACACTAGCGTTTTAGCAATCTGACCAACCGTTACACCGAGCGCTTGCGCTGCTAGTTCAGATGTGTGGGTACTACTGTCAAACAGAATGATCCTCAAATCAGAGTATTTTTCAATAAAATTTTGAACTCGTTGTAGTGCATTGGTGCTATACATGTTTACTATCCTCCATTGAATTTTTATTTTGAACATTAAAATGCTGGCGGCTAAACCAAAGCAATATTACCGATGCCATTAGCGATACGCAGAATACTTGTTCAAGGCGAATAGCATAAAGTATTCCACTATCAATGCGCAAAGTTTCGATAAATGAACCGTCCCATTGCGGAGGAAAACAATAAAGTATACTAACGCTAATACTTATAAATATGGCAAAGGCTAGGATTAATCCATACCAATAATGGCCATCGACCCAATATAAAAAGCAATAGGGCTCATATATTATCCTCACTCCGTCTAGATACAACAGTATTTTAACTCTCCAACGTAAAAATAGCCAGCAAAAAAAATTAGTATAGCCTTATAAAGTCAGGTAATACTAAGAAATGAAAGCGTCGGAATAAATTATCTGATTTATACTAAATATTTCAGCCAGTACAATTTACTTTATGCTATAATATTAGAGCGAATAAAACTTTCCATATAGGAGGATATACTATGCAAATTACTAAAGATATGAGTATTATCGAGGTAGTTCAAAAATACCCACAAACTGCTGAAGTGTTCCGCAACCATGGAATGGGCTGTTTAGGTTGCGCAGCCGCTCGATTCGAAAATATCGAACAAGGCGCGTCCGCTCATGGCATTGACGTAAATGCACTTGTTGATGCCTTAAACAAAGTTGTTGCAAAATAGTTAAATACACACAAAAAGCAGGTATTTCGAGTCATTTTTCAGTGATCTCGAAATACCTGCTTTTTTCTTTTCAATCTCAGCGAATAAATGTCATACTCTTGGCAATTTCACTATCGAGAGCTAATTCAGTATACCCAATCCGTAACACATATGCTGGCTTCACCTGCAGCAACTCTACCTCCATGCCCGGTATGATTCCAAATACTGCAAGTTTCCGCAGATGATTTTTATTAGCAGAGTTTATCGTAAAGACTTTTACCCTATCGCCAGGTTTAAGCTCCTGGATTGTTAATTTGACAGGCATATATATCACTCCTAATAGCCAAAATTCTTGCCGAATACTGTTAGCATGCCATGCATTGTCATTCCGGCCGCAAAAGATAAAGTAATTATTAAAAGGACCATTGTAAACGATGTAAACAGTCCTCTTTCTTTTACCATGACAACAAGCTGAGCAACGCAAGGTACGAATAATGTAAGCGTAATTGCCGCTACTAATAACTGACCGTCATTAAGCAAGCCTGCAGTACACATGTCATACAAGCCGGCTGCTCCATAATCACGGCGAAAGAAACCTAAAAGAAAAGACTGTGCGGCTTCTTTTGGGAGTCCTAGCATTACCATGGCTGGCTCGGTTATCGCAATCAGCTTTGCTAGCACCCCGCTTTGATCGCCAATCCATAATATTAAGCTAGTTATAATAAACACCGGAAGTATTTCTATAAAGTACCAGGACATTCTGGTGTAGGCTTTAGTTAAGACGTTAGACCAGATTGGCATGCGCATAGGTGGAATTTCCATATAAAAAGCACTGCGCTCGCCTGGTATAAGCTTAGCTGTCAGCCAGCCGCTGAGCGCAAATACCATCCCCATGCAAGCCGCCCATAGTGCGACTGATACACTATTTCCTGATAAAATTGCTAACACAAGACCAAGTTGCGCTGAACATGGTATTGTAAGTGATAATAGAAAGGTAGCAATAACTCTTTCCCTTCTCGTTTCTAATGTACGCGTTACCATAACAGCCATCGTCCCACAGCCTAAACCTAAGGTTAAAGGAATGACCGCTCGACCGTTAAGGCCTAAGTTCTTAAATAGCCGATCAACTAACATGGCAAGTCGCGGTAAATAGCCACAGTCCTCAAGAATGGCAAATACTAAAAAGAAGGTGCCAACAATGGGAAGTATTATTACAACCGCATAGCGGAAACCCATTGAGAAAATTCCGTAGTCACCTACTATTAATGATTGCAGCCATTCGATCGAGATATGGCTGTAAACTAAATTTCGAATAAGCGGATTAATTGTCTGGCTAAAAATTGTTTCATCAATATAATCAACTAAATATCCTGCTCCAAATTGGCCAACAAACATATAAAGACCAAAATACAGTACAAAAAGCAAAATTGGGATACCAGTAAGAGGTTCTCGTGTCAACCGGCTTACTCTTTCAGCACCGCTGCATTTTTCAATTTTGGCAGAAACGATTATCATATCTAATATTTTATCAACCATAAGCTGCCGCTTTATCGTCAGCACATAGTCTAAGCTATGCTCATAGCTATAAGATAACTTTTGTATTATATCTATGATTTTGGCAATCGCTGGTTCACCGCGTACTGAATTTAAAATTATTTCGTCACCTTGCAGCAGAAGAATAGCAACCATCCTATTGGTCATACCGTAACTGCCTATTAGTAATTGACAGATCTCGGCGATAGACTTTTCAATATCATCGGAAAAAGCTAATTCTATAGATTCTTTTGGTTGGTAGCGGGAAACTTCCTTTTTTAAAGATTCTAGTCCAAGCTTTCTGACGGCTGAACTTGTATTAACAGGTATACCTAATATGTCGGATAATCTTTTGCTATTTATCCTCATACCTAGCTTTTGTGATTCATCTATCATGTTCAGATTCAGTATTACAGGTAAGCCGGCATCTAGCATCTGTAAAGTCAATGATAACATACGGCGAATATTTTTGGCGTCTACAACATGTACAACAACATCAGGCGGCTCACTAACCAGTAATTGCCGTGTGACTCTTTCTTCATCAGTTAAAGGTGTCAGTGAATATATGCCTGGAGTATCAATAATTTCATATTTGTTCCCATCAAGTTTAACATCGCCTCGTGCAACATCCACAGTGGTGCCAGGGTAATTTGAGACTGTTACATAGCTTGATGTCAAATAATTAAATATCGCACTTTTACCGACATTAGGCGCACCAACTAGTGCAATTTTTTTCAATTTCCCGATCACCGCCCGAATAATAATCAATATTTTCCTATTCGGGCGCTATTCGAAATATAACAATGTCATAAAAAAAAGCGTACTGCAATTGGCAGCACGCGAAACGTTAAACTCAGACAAGCGGCAAAAATTTAGATAATATTACGGCTTTAGGTATAAAGCCCATAGCCTTTTCAACCTGATCACCATTTTTAAATAGTATCATCGTCGGTAAACTCATAACACCAAGTTTTTGTGCTAACGCGCGACTTTCGTCAACATTGACCTTAACTAGTTTAAGCTTGTCACTATTTTCCTTAGCAATTTCATCGAATATTGGAGAGAGTTTAGTACAGTAACCACACCATGGTGCCCAAAAATCTACCAGAACCGGCTTTTCGGACTCTAAAACTTCTTCCGTGAAGTTTTCTTCGGTGACGTTTAACACATCTGCCATTATGATACTCCCCCTTTTTTTCTTAATTCAACCATAACGCAAGCGTGATGGATTACAGCCAAACCAAGTTGATTTGCTGTAGCAATAACTGCGTCTCCATCAGCCCCTGGCTGCAGCCAAACTTTTTTAATGCCTAACTCCGCGCAATCGTGCATTATTAGCTGACCGATTTTGGGCGAAACTACAACGTTGACTGCTCCAGGTTTTTCTGGTAAGGCCTTAAGACTGGCGTAGCACTTGTGCCCGTCAATTTCTGTAACACCGGGATTGACAGGATATACTTTGTATCCGTAGTTTTGGAGATACTTAAAGATTTTGTAACCGAATTTCTCCTTATTATCTGTAGCTCCAACTACTGCCCACACCTTTTCATCAAGCATTCTGATCATTTCATCCATTCCAACACCTCCGCCAGTATTTTCATTATATTCTCACAAGTTATAACGGTCAATGTTATAACAAAAATATAATTATAAATGCTTTGTCGCCATCTCGACTAATGATGTTTCAATTTCAATGGCGATCTACGTCTAGTTAATTTCTTTGGCAATAACTAATTGCCTTGAAATAAGAATGCATTAAAATGATCCCGCCGTAAAATAGTCAAAAAAAGCGTGATAATTAAATCACGCTTTTCTATCGGAACATTAATCTTCCGACAGCTTGCCATAGAACTAAGCGCGGCAATTAATTAAAGCTTGGCAATAAACTCCTTTATACTATCAAGGAGGTTGTCAAGTGGAAGATAGTGAACTTCACCTGTACGTCGTATCTTTACCTCAACTTGGTTTTCATTTACAGTCTTTGGTCCGATGATTATTCTAATTGGATAGCCAATGAGATCGGCATCTTTGAATCTAACACCCGGACGTTCATTACGTTCATCCAGCAGCGTTTCGATACCAGCATCATTTAGTTTCGCGTAAATCATTTCAGCAAACTCTCGTTGTGCAGTATCTTTTGCGTTAACTGGAATAACTACTACATGATAAGGCGCAATAGCGGCAGGCCAAATAATACCATTCTCGTCATAATTTTGTTCAATTGCCGCTGCCATCGTACGGCTTACCCCAATACCATAGCATCCCATTACCATCGGTTTTTCTTTTCCATTCTCATCGAGGAAGGTTGCATTGAGAGCCTTACTATACTTAGTATACAGTTTAAATACTTGTCCAACTTCAATACCCCGAGCCGTTTTCAAAGGCGTACCGCAGTGACCGCAAGGATCCCCCGGTTGAACAAGCCTTATATCTGTAACAATGTCTGGGGTAAAATCCCTTTTCGGATTAACATTAATATAATGCTTTTCTAGTTTGTTCGCTCCACATACTGCGTTATACATTTTCATAACGCTTGTATCAGCGATAATCTTGACATTTTTCACATTAACAGGTCCTATATACCCGGGAGCGCCGCCAATTGCATCGATAATTGTCTTTTCATCAGCCATGTCGACTTCAAGACAATCAAGCGCGTTCTTTATTTTAATCTCATTAGCCTCATGATCGCCACGAACCAACGCAAGAACTAAACCCTTCTCTGTGTTATAAGCTAGAGTTTTTATGGTCTTAGACTCGGGAATATTCAAATAGGCTGCAAGATCTTTAATTGATTTAGAATTAGGAGTGTTTACTTCTGCTATTGATTCTAAAGTTTCTTTATCAGCCTCGATAGGAGTTAACTCAGCCTTCTCAACGTTTGCAGCGTAATTACAATCCGGGCAATACACTATTGCGGCCTCACCGGAATCGGCAATAACCATGAACTCATGCGTACCGCTTCCGCCTATTGCTCCAGCGTCTGCCTCGACTGCCCGAAATTCAAGACCACAGCGCGTAAATACGCGGGTATAAGCATCATACATTTTGTTATAGCTCTCGTCTAGGCCATTTTCATCACGATCAAATGAATAGAGATCTTTCATAATAAATTCCCGACCGCGCATTAATCCAAAACGCGGCCTAATTTCATCACGATATTTATTCTGAATTTGATAAAGCATTAGAGGAAGCTGGCGGTAGGATCGAACGTCAGATCGTACTAGAGTAGTAATCATTTCTTCGTGGGTAGGCCCTAAGCAGAAATCACGGTTATGCCGATCTTTAAGACGGAACATCTCATCGCCATATACATTCCAGCGTCCTGTTTCAAGCCACATCTCAGCGGGCTGCATAATAGGCATCAATAATTCCTGCCCGCCTTTTGCGTCCATTTCTTCTCTAACTATTGTTTCAATTTTCTTCAAAACGCGCCAAGCCAATGGAAGATATGTATATACGCCGCCAGCTGCTTTACGCAGCATACCAGCCCGTAGCATCAGCTGATGACTGATTACTTCGGCTTCTGCGGGTGTCTCTCTTAATGTAGGTGCATATAGTTGTGATGCTTTCATTGATAAGGGGCCTCCTTGATGATTTTATCGAGCTCAATAAAGAGTTCTCTAACTAATTCACTTTCCGGCACTTTCTTTATAATTTCTCCCTTGCGAAAAAGCAAGCCTTCACCTTTTCCACCGGCTATGCCAATATCGGCCTCGCGTGCTTCGCCAGGTCCGTTGACAACGCAGCCCATAACTGCTACCTTTAACGGTTTTTTAACATTAACAAGCCTTTTTTCAACTTGATCAGCAATATCAGCTAAATTAATATTGCATCGACCGCAGGTCGGACAAGAAATCAGTGTTGGGCCATAACTTTTTAGACCAAGGGATTTGAGAATCTCATTTGCTACACGTACTTCCTCAACTGGGTCTCCTGTCAAGGAAATTCTGAAAGTGTCGCCAATTCCCTGGGCCAGTAGTGCTCCAATCCCCACTGCTGACTTTATCACTCCTGATCGATGCGTGCCCGCCTCGGTAACACCTAAATGCAGTGGATAATCAACCGTCTGTGACATCAGCTGATATGCCCTGATAGTTAAGGGCACATCATGGGCTTTGAGCGAAATTTTTATATTAAAAAAGTCTAACTCTTCAAGTATTTTTACATGATTTATCGCACTTTCTACCATTGCTTCGGCAACCGGGTGTCCGCCGTACTTAGCAAGCAGCTGCTTATCTAAAGAGCCGGCATTTACACCAATTCTAATAGGTATATTACGTTTTTGGGCCGCCTTAACAACTGCAGCAATATGTTCAGGATTACCAATATTACCAGGATTTAGCCGCAGGCCATCGATGCCTCTTTCTATTGCCGCTAACGCTAATCGATAATCAAAATGGATATCAGCTACCAACGGCACATTGTCGGTTAACAACTTAATTTTTTCAATGGCAACGGCCGCCTCCATATCAGGTACAGCCATTCTTACAATATCGCAGCCAGCCTGTGCTAATTGCTTAATTTGCTGAACAGTTGCATTCACATTATCGGTTTTAGTATTAGTCATGGACTGAACAGATACAGGCGAACCGCCGCCTATCTTTACGCTGCCAAGTTTAATCTCTCTGGTATTTCTTCGCTGCATAGTATCACGCATCCCTGATTTAAATGATTTCGGAATATGTTTAACTCCAATTAACCGCTCAAACGAACTACGTCTTTGAAGGTAGCCATAATTAGCAATAACATTAACAACACAAATCCTATCATTTGAACTATTTGCATCTTGCTGCTGCTTAATGGCTTACCCCTAACACCCTCGACAGCCAATGTAACAATATGACCACCGTCAAGAACTGGAACAGGCAACAGATTGATTAATCCAAGATTTATACTTAAGAAAGCAGCGAACTGGAGTAAGGGAATAACTCCCAACTGAGCAAACTCACCGGCCATCTGAGCAACGCCAATTGGACCAGCAACTTCAGCTGCAATTTGGCCTGTTATCATCTGTCCAATGCCGATTATCATGCTAACTGTGACTAGATAGGTCTGCTTAACGGCTAATCCTATTGACTCCAATAGGCCAGGACGATAATTTTGAATTTGCGGCATAATACCTACAATGCCTTTATTTGCCTTTTGGTCAAATTCTGGCACTAAGGTTATATTGTTTATCTCACCGTGGCGCTCATAGCGAACATTAAGCTGATTACCAGCATTGCCTTGAATGTTATCAACAAAATCGCGCCAAGAGTCAATTTTATGTTCATTAACTGCTAGTATTTTGTCACCCGTCATCAAGCCGGCCCGGGCTGCAGGTTTATCAGGTAAGATTGATCCAATTATTGCTTCATTTGATGGTGTATCAATACCGGCATAAAAAAACACCCCCGCCAAAAGCAATATCGGCAAAACAAAATTCATTGCCGAACCAGCTACTATTACTAACATTCTTGCCCATATTGGCTTGGCACTAAAAGAACGCTCATCTTGTTCTTCCTCAGGATCCATTCCGGCAATTTTGTTAAATCCGCCCAACGGTATAATACGCAATGAGTATAATGTCTCTCCATGCTTTCGGCTTAGCAGCTTAGGACCAAAACCTATTGCAAACTCATCAACTCGCATCCCAACAATTTTCGCTGTAACAAAATGGCCTAACTCGTGAACGAAAATTAGTAATCCAAAAACAAATATAGTGGCAATAACCGTAATTGACAAACGAAATCCACCTGCCTCCCAGTAATTAGGTTGAACTAGAACATCGCTTCAACTGCTAGCTTTCTCGCCCATAAGTCAGTTTTTAAAATTTGTTCGTAATTTGGATCGATGACCAGCTCGTGTCTATCAATGACATGACTAATAACATCGGTAATATCCTGGAATTTTATTTTCCCGCCCAGAAAAGCATACACAGCTTCCTCGTTAGCTGCATTAAATACGCAAGGCAGAGTACCTCCAGCCTTCCCAGCCTGTATGGCCATGTCTAAAGCAGGAAAGATTGTATTGTTGGGTTCTTCGAAGGTAAGAGAAGCAACCTCACTAAAATTAAGACCAGTCATCGGCGAAGGAATGCGTTCCGGATAGGTCAAAGCATACTGAATTGGGATTTTCATATCCGGCTTTCCTAACTGTGCCATAACAGCACCATCAGTAAATTCGACCATAGAATGGATAATGCTTTGAGGATGTACTACGACATCAATTTGATTATAGCCAACGTCAAATAGCCAGCGAGCTTCGATGACTTCCAAGCCTTTATTGGCCATAGTGGCTGAATCGATTGTAATTTTTTGACCCATATTCCAATTTGGATGACGCAAACAATCGCTGACCGTTACCTTGCTGATCTGTTCCTTAGTATATCCACGGAATGGTCCGCCAGAGGCTGTAAGAATAATCCGTTTTATATTGCCTCGGTTCTCTCCGGAAAGACATTGCAAAATTGCGCTATGCTCACTATCGACCGGCAGTATCCTAACATTTTTTGCTCTAGCTCTAGCCATAACTAATGCCCCGGCCGCAACAAGCGTTTCCTTATTCGCCAGGGCAATGTCCTTACCCGCATCAATTGCCGCTAATGTAGGTTTAAGGCCCGCAAACCCTACCATCGAAGTTAAAACGATTGAGGCTTTATGATAAGTCGCTGCCTCCAGTAATCCATCTTCGCCTGCAAGAATAACTGTTGTACCGCGATATCGAGCTGAGAGCCTATCTGCCGCCTTTTTATCCACTAAAACAGCAATTGAGGGATTAAACTGCTGAATCTGCTGCTCGAGCAAATGGTCATTTTGATAGGCCGCCAAAGCTACTACACGAAATTTTGTGGGATTGGCAGTAATAACCTCCAACGCCTGTTTTCCAATAGAGCCAGTACTACCGAGAATAACTACTTCCTTCATGCTATCTCCTTTTAAAACTTAATTAGCAAAATATTATTGCCTATGTCAAGATATTAGTAATATAGTAATAAACAACTGGTGCTGAAAACATAATGCTATCAAAACGATCTAACACACCACCGTGACCAGGTAATATTTTGCCAGAATCTTTTACACCGGAGAACCGCTTAAGGGCAGACTCCGCTAGATCGCCAACCGGTGCTACAATTCCAATTAGCGTACCGATAAATAAACTATGGACAATATCAAAGTTCACAAAAAAGGCAAAGGCAGCAACGCTTATTATGCAGCCAATCAAACCGCCTAATGCGCCTTCTCTGGTTTTGCCAGGACTAAGCGCGGGGCAGAGCTTATTTTTTCCAAACCTCGAGCCGACAAAGTAAGCAAAAGTATCACTCGCCCATGTGCCTATGAGAGCCATCCATAAAAAATAAGTTCCCGATAACGCAGCAAAATCCACAAATCTAATTGCTATAATATACGAAAACGATAACCCTACATAAATAAAACCAAGTGTAGTAAATGCAGCATCTGCTATACTAAACTTTGGATAATCGATTATGACCTTTACTAATACCGTAAAAATAAAGAAGTAAACTATCATAATTATTTCATGAGTATTACCTAGCCAAGCGCTTAGCTGAAGCAGCAACACTGCAACAGTTCCAGGCCAATATAAGCAAGCTATTTTATTATTTTTTAACATACTGTAGTACTCACGCCAAGCAAGCAATGCAAGTACGCTGACAGCGGCAGAGAATAACCATTGGCCATAATCAATTACATATATTGCGATAGCAATACCGACTACCGCTGTTATAATCCGTTTTCCGAGCATATGTCACCTACTTTGTATTACGTGGTTTTGAATTATTTAATCCGCCAAACCGCCTATCGCGATTTTGATATGCGGCAATAGCCTGAATCAGATGATCGGGTTTGAAATCAGGCCAATATAAATCAGTAAAATAGAATTCAGTATAGGCGAGCTGCCATAATAGAAAATTACTTACTCTAAAATCGCCGCTCGGCCGGATAAGAAGGTCAGGATCCGGTAAATCCTTGGTATATAAATAATTGTTAATTACATTCTCATTTATCTCATTTGGGCATAGCTGCCCTTGGGCAACCTTGTCTGAAATTATCTGAACAGCGCGTGTTATTTCAGCCCTTCCGCCGTAATTCACGGCAAGGTTTAATACTAAACCACTATTTTGGGCTGTTCGCGTCTGAGCTTTTTCAATTTTATGCTGTAACATTGGTGCTAATTCATCTATCTTGCCAATAAACCTTATTTGGACATTATTGTCGCAAAGTTCATCAATCTCATTATCAAGATACTCTGAAAGCAAATTCATCAGCAAGCTGACTTCATCGTTTGGCCTTTTCCAATTTTCAGTAGAAAAAGCATAGGCTGTTAATACTTGAACACCTAATTCTGAAACTGTTTGTACTATTGCTCGTAAGGTTTCGGCACCGGCTTTGTGGCCAAACGTACGCAGTAAACCACGTTTTTGAGCCCAACGTCCGTTGCCATCCATTATAATAGCGATGTGTTTTGGGATACGTGACATATCTACAGAATCATATATTTCGTTGTTTGCATCATTTCGACTTTTACTAAACCACTTCTTCCACACATCAAGACCCCCAAATTCCGGTTAAGAAACTAAACCCCCTCTTGCGAGGGGGTTCCAATCATGGAGCTTGAATAGCACCAACAGGGCAAACCGCCGCACAGGCACCACATTCAACACACTCATCGGAAATTAAGTATTTAGGATCCCCTTCTGAGATAGCGCCTACAGGGCAAGATGCGGCACAAGTACCACATACAATGCACTCATCAGTAATTGTATAAGCCATTTATAAAAGCACCTCCTTTCCCATTTTACCAGCAGCTACAATATGATAAACACCATCAGCATCTTGATGCTGCCGAATAACATACAAGCAGTTTTCATTAACTGAAAACATTCTATTTATAGGCCGTGTAATCGAAATAGTGTGTTTAACATGAAGTTTATCTAATTGTTCTAAGACTTCCGTCAGGAGCTTACCAACTAAATCCAATTTCTACACTTCCATTATTTCCTTTTCTTTACCAGCCATGACACGATCGATTTCTTTTATGTATTTATCTGTAAGTTTTTGAATCTCGTCTTGAGCTTTTTTGGTTTCATCTTCAGAAATTGTCTTGTCTTTTTCCAGCTTCTTTATAGTATCGTTTGCATCTCGCCGTAAATTACGAACAGCTACTCTGCTCTCTTCAGACTTTTTATGGACCATCTTAACTAGTTCAGTACGACGCTGCTGAGTCAGTTGCGGAATAACCAGACGTATAACTGAACCGTCACTATTAGGTGTCAGTCCCAAATCAGACTTCATAATAGCCTTTTCAATCTGGGCGACTAAACTTTTTTCCCATGGCTGTATAGTAATCATACGCGGCTCTGGTACTGAAATGTTAGCGACCTGGCTTATTGGTGTTTGCGCACCGTAATATTCGACAGTAACTTTGTCTAATAATGCCGGTGTTGCCCGACCTGCTCTTAGTGAAGCGAGCTCTCTACGCAAAGCTTCGAGTGCCTTTTTCATTTTTTCTTCGTGGCTGGAGTATACCTCTTTAGTTGTCATGCTTCTTCCCTCCCACAATAGTACCAATATCTTGGCCGAGCGCCGCTTTTAAAATGTTACCAGGCTCATCGATACTAAAAACAATAATGGGAATTTTGTTATCCATACATAAGCTAGTAGCAGTTGAGTCCATGACCCCTAACCCTCGCTTTAACACTTCTATGTAATCAAGTTCCTTAAACTTTTTAGCATCAGGATTATAACGTGGATCAGAATCATAAACACCATCGGCATTCTTCTTAGCCATCAAGATAACATCTGCTTCCACCTCTGCTGCTCTGAGCGCTGCGGTAGTATCAGTCGAAAAATAAGGGTTGCCTGTTCCTGCTGCAAAAATCACAACTCGCCCTTTTTCAAGATGGCGAATAGCACGTCGGCGTATGTATGGTTCAGCTACCTGACGCATTTCAATAGCAGTTTGGACACGAGTATCTACCCCGCAATTTTCCAGGGCGTCTTGTAATGCCAACGAGTTCATAACCGTCGCTAGCATTCCCATGTAATCGGCTGTAGCTCTATCCATACCTTTCGCGCTTCCAGCTAAGCCTCGCCATATATTGCCTCCACCTACTACTATTGCAACTTCCAAACCTGTAGCTTTGATATCTTTAATTTCTTTAGCAATGGAGTCAACGACTTCAGGATCAATACCGAAACCTTTACTTCCGGCCAAAGCCTCGCCACTTAGTTTAAAAACCACTCTTTTATACCTTGCGGCACTCAAAAACGTAACCCCCGTTCATCGGTAAATTCGACAAATCGACTTTAATTCCTTTATCTATAGATAACATTTCAAAAATAAGAGAACACTGGAGGTGTTCTCTTATTTTTGAACAGCGGCCATTACCTCAGCTGCAAAATCATTAGATCTTCTTTCTAAACCCTCACCAAGCTGATATCGTGTAAATCTGCGAACAGAGATGTTTTCACCGATTCTAGCAATATTCTCTGTGATAAGCTGGTTAACAGTCTTATCAGGATCTTTAATAAACGGCTGCTCTAACAAACAAACTTCTTTGTAGTATTTTTCCAAACGCCCAACAATCATTTTCTCAACAATATTGGCAGGTTTACCTTCATTCAATGCTTGGGCCCGCAGAACTTCGCGTTCATGCTCAAGATCAGCCTCAGGTACTTCTTCACGCCGTACATATACAGGACTAGAAGCGGCGATTTGCATAGCAATATCTTTTACTAAAGCTTTAAACCCATCTGTTTTTGCTACAAAGTCTGTTTCACAGTTAACTTCAACTAAAACTCCAATCCGTCCGCCAGCATGTATGTATGATTCAACCACACCTTCAGCAGCTAACCGGCTAGCTTTTTTTGCTGCAGCCGCCAAGCCCTTTTCTCTTAGAAGATCTATTGCCTTTTCAATGTCTCCGTCAGTTTGCGCTAAAGCTTTCTTACAATCCATCATTCCAGCGCCTGTACGCTCACGTAATTGTTTTACCATTTCTGCAGTTATCATATCAGAACCCCCTCTGTCTACTATTAAAGGTAAGGGGCATATGCCACCTTACCTTTAGTTTATTGAAATTACTCAGCTACTGAATTTTGTTCGCCTTGACGGCCTTCCAGAACGGCATCAGCCATTTTTCCTGTAAGAAGTTTTACAGCACGAATAGCATCATCGTTACCAGGAATAACGTGATCAATTTCATCAGGATCACAGTTAGTATCAACGATTGCTACAATTGGAAGACCAAGTTTGCGAGCTTCAGCTACCGCAATACGCTCTTTGCGAGGATCGATAATGAATAAAGCACCAGGCAATTTATCCATGTTTTTAATGCCGCCTAAAAACTTCTGCAGCCTGTCCATTTCATGGCGCAGAGTAATTACTTCTTTTTTAGGCAGTACATCAAATACGCCTTCAGTTTCCATCTTTTCCAGTTCACGCAATCGGTTAATCCGCTTTTGAATAGTCTGGAAATTAGTAAGCATGCCGCCCAACCAGCGCTCATTTACATAGAACATATCGCATCTGGTTGCTTCTTCTTTAACAGCATCTTGAGCTTGTTTCTTGGTGCCAACAAATAAAATAGTTTTTCCCTGCTCAGCGATTTCACGTACGAAATTATACGCTTCTTCTACTTTCTTTACTGTTTTTTGCAGGTCAATAATGTAGATCCCGTTACGCTCCGTAAAAATATAAGGAGCCATCTTAGGGTTCCATCTTCTGGTCTGATGACCGAAATGTACACCGGCCTCCAGAAGTTGCTTCATAGAAATTACTGACATAGTACACCTCCTGTTAATTACCGCCGCAATCCGCATTTTTTGTGTTCACCATAACGGCACAGTACAAAATTGGACGCGTGTGGATTTACAACGAAATTTAGTATAACATACCTGACTCTATATAACAAGAGTGTTTACACCTAATTCGTTGCTAGTATGCAAATTTTTCTTATCTCTTATTCAATTGCAAAAGCAACATTATTTCGCCTTTGCCTTTTCCAGTTACCTTAGCTATTTCAGTTATATTATAACCTTGCTCTGCCATTGCGAGAACCAGACGGCGCTTATCATCGTCTTCGGACGCCGTTTTTCCTACATATTCCTGGTCATGACTGGAAATATCTACTGAGCTTTGCACTACATCTTGCTCGATATTCATTTCCTGCAACGCTGTGTACCGCTCGACCAGTATGTCCTTTTGCTTATCTCCTAGCATAGCATTGGCATCTATTGCTCTCAGCCGCTTTTCCAATTCAAAAATTCTCGAGTCTGCCTCATTTAGCAAAGCCTCTAGGTGAGCAATTTTAGTCTCTAATTGGGCAAGAACCGTATCAGCAGTTTGCTCTAACTGCTCTTTGAATTGATTAGTCATTACGGCTGAATTATCCGGTAACATTCGGGACAGTAAATTCCGTTTATATAAAATAAAGATTATTATACAAATTAGTGCGATTAATGATACCGTAATACTCGAAAGCATACTAACACCTCATCAGCAGACCAAGATTACGTTTTTATATCAATTAAGTGTCCCCTCGTTGGATCTGCGGCTTGAACTGACATTCGGGTACAGCTTTTTGGATCATTTGAGTTTTGTTCAATGAGCCCCTCATTTGATTGACTTTCCTGTTTCAAGTCTTTATTTTGATTTTTCTTTTCCCTATCTCTACGCACTTTGCCGCCCTCAGTTTTTGAGGTATTCTGGACCTTCTGCTGGCGACTGGCAGCGATTTGCTGCCATTGCTCGGCAAATTGCTGCTGCTGCGATATAATTTGCTGATTCGAAGACTGTTGAGTTTTACTCACTTCAGTAGCTCTAGGGATAATTACTTGTAAATCGACCGGCCTGATGCTCACGCTCACCACATCCCATTTTTTTATATCCGCCTAGGCGGCGATATACAACAGGGGTGAATAATCCACAATTTAATACTTAAGGCTATCTTCTATTTATAAGAACCAACTTTTATTTCGCCATCTTCAGCGTAAAAAGAAACAAATTTTTGCTGCTCGCGAATAGGTTTAACTAAATTTCCCACAATAATTTTAACCCCTGGATAAATAACATCAGCGATACGAATGCGCCCATACCTCATCTCTTCGAATGCCAATTCTATCTCTAAAACTCGATTACGATAAGTTTCAACCTGCCTGGCTAGATGAAATTGCGCTTTGGTCAACTTCAGAAGCATTTCCCGCTTGTCCTGTGACATTCTGGCTTGATCCATGGATTTTAATATGCCGACAGCTTTAATAGTTTGGTCTAGGCTAATCTCTAGCTTTTTAATCTCTTTACGGATACTTTGAGATTCTTCTCGTAATTCAGGATTAACACCAACTTCTAATTCAGTATTGGTTGCCATATGTGTACCCGCAATTTTAGCCCGGATTTCTTCTCCGGCTATAACAGTTCCTCCAGCAATAAGGCCTCTGCGCCCCTCTACAACAACTTTCTTTCCAGCGGAAATCTTAGAGTGTAGTATAACATCATTAACAGTAACATCTAGCCCTGCGAAAACGTTTGCATTTTCAATAAACTTAGCGATAACATTTTCCGTAGCTTTAATATAGCCACGGTGCATTCCCTGTATTCCCATCCGGATAATTACATTCTTTCCTTCTACGGTTCCACCGCTTACAGCACCAAAGATTTCAACGTTACCTAGCGCTTTAACAGTAAAACCTGCTTGAACCGAACCGCGTACAATCACATTTCCGACAAAATCGATATTACCTGTCGATAAATCGACATCTTCCTTGACTTCTATAAGCGGAATAACATTAATCTTATTATTGGCAATTACCATCTGACCAGCAATACCTGCAACTAATTTATTACCTTCGATTACTTTGACATTTTTACCGATAGGGAGTGGTATATCCTTGCCCGGCTTAGGGGCAACCGGATAACCTAAAATATCCGTTCCCGCACTGCCAGGAGTCGGCGGTATCTTCTCGGCCAATAATTCACCTTCATACACTGTCGTAAAAATATTTAAACTCTTAAAATCCACTCGTCCGTCTTCTTGTTCGGTCGGCCGGCCTTTGTTTTCCGTATCGATACGGTACTCTATACGCCCATTTTCTCCGTCCGTCGCACGCTGACCTCTTGCAAAGATAACTTTTAAGCCCGGCCTTTCGAATGCCTTCTGTACCATCTCGTGATCAATTCCAAAAATGATGCCGCACTCTTGAATTTTATTCATAACAAAATCCATCGTAATTGGACGGCAATTTTTCGTTGTGACTATTTCCAGAGTCGCTTCCATTCGATCGCGAGTAACTGTAACTTGGACTTCCGGATCCACTTCGGGCGCCACTGGTTCGGCAATTTTTACTGGTTCTCCTTTTGCCTCGCGGATGGTTCGAATTGTTAGATATTTATCAAACTCGGATATTTGCCTTCTTTCTAATTCTTCAAAAATGGCAGGTTCGGTAACGCGAATTCCATCACCTGCGGGTGGATGTACAGTAAGGAATAAGCCATCTTCCATAGCAGTGATAGAATAAAACCCGTCCAAACTATTCACATTTTGTTGAGCTTGCTCCAAAACCCGTTCATCATCATTCATATTAATACCTCAAATCAGACTGTCTTTGATCCTTGACAAAGCACCCCGCATCCTAAATACCGCCTTTGTATGAAGTTGAGATATGCGGGCTTCCGAAAGTTTCATAATCAGACTTATTTCTTTCAGTGTCAAGCCTTCATAATAGTATAAAGTAACTACCATTTTTTCCTTTTCCGGCAGTCTATCGATTGATTTGGCCAAAGTTGCCTTAACTTCTTGGTCTTCGATATTTTCTGATGGATTAAACGTTTGATTTGATGATGTCTCGGTTTTTGCAAATTCTTCGAGAGGAATTATTGTACTGGTATTAAGCTTATTGAGTAGGTTCTGCAGTTCGGTCACTGTAATTTCTAACGCATCGGCTACCTCTTGATCGGTTGCCGATCGTCCTAGTTTATTTTCAAGCTGAGTAAGAACTTTTTCGTACTGCCGTGCCTTTTGGCGTATTGAAGCAGGCACCCAGTCTTGGGCTCGAATAGAATCAATAATTGATCCCCTTATACGCGCAACAGCATAAGTCTCGAATTTAATACCTCTAACTGGATCGAAACGATCTATTGCCTCAAGCAAACCAAAAAAACCATTACTTGCTAGGTCATCTCTATCCACATGCTGGGGCATACCGATTGCAAGCCTGCCTGCTACAAGCTTCACAAGCGGCAGATAATGCTCAATTAAGCAGTCACGAATTTTTGGTGCTTTACTTTGCTGATACTGCTGCCATAATTGATTTATATTGTCAATTTTCTTTTGATTTACATCCATCATTTACCCCCCCAACTCGCCTTTATCAATCCTTGGGCGTGGGAATGCGTTCTAGATTGTCGGGGGTGAACGGAGTGAACGAATTATCCTCGGCATCACTCTCGCTGACCGGTTCCTGTTTACTAATAATATCGATCCTTTGTCCTTTAGAGTTAAGTCCCATTAATTTGGGTTTCACAAACTTTTCGACTGCCATCGCCAGAATATAGCTGACCAAACCGAATACAATGAAAGATACCGCGAAACGATAAATAGAGGCTGACAGCCTGATATCAGACAAAATACTCGTTATTAAGGTCAGGGTTCCAACCAGCAATGCTACGCCTAGGGAACACCATAGCTTACGCACGCTATCCCCCCTACTACAATTCTTTTTCGCCTTTGTCGATAGTTTTCACCCGGTAGACTCCGGAATCCAACTTTAACTCAACTGTTCGTCCGTAGTTTCCGCCTGTGTCCTCTGCAACTATTCTAATATCTATCTTTTTTAGGACTGTTCTCACTGCTTCAGTATTCCGTTCACCAACTCGCATAATATTAGTCGCGTTTGCAAAAGTGAACATTTGAGCCCCGCCCGCAATTTTTGCAATTATTCGTGATTTAGATGCTCCCAGTCTTATCATATCATCAACCATGAGCGGTAGCGCAGTATCAGCAAACTTAGCCGGATTTTCCGCAGAACGAGCTTGAGTGCTGTCAGGCAGCATAATGTGAGCTAACCCGCCTACTTTAGTGATTGAATCGTACAATGCTATTCCGACGCATGATCCTAATCCGTAGCTAATCAGGCTAGCTGGGTTTTTGGCTACCTTGTAGTCTGCCATGCCTACTTTTATTAACTCAGGCATTATTCCTTCACCCCTATTGCTGTCATAATCGTATTCAGAGAGCCAGGATCAGGAATAAGGAAGAAGTGACCTTTTACACCGTCATTGTCCGTAGTAAACTCAGTTTCTATTACAAGCGCATGATCACCCATTTGCCCAAGTTGCGCCAAAATAACACTTAATATCGCACCGGCCATATCCATTGCCAACGCAGGAATTGACGGCAACAAAGTAAGATTTGTAAAGTAAGAGAGAGCATTGAGATATGCTCCGGCAAGTATGTTACCTATTTCCATTAGTGCCGACTCATCCATTGAGGTTAAACTTTTAGTACTACCTTGTTCACGCCCCATAAGCATATCAACAAGATAAAAAGCACTTTCACGCGGGAGTAAAAATAATATGCTGCTAGGCGCAGGGCCAAAGACACGCAAGTAAACGCCGGCTACCATAGCGTCAGGGCCGCCAACTACATCCGGTACGTCATTCAATGGCATAATAGCAACCTGTGGAACAGTCATATCAATTTTTCGATTAATAATTTGCGATAGAGCAGTAGCGGAGTTGCCAGCACCGACATTACCAATTTCTCGCAGGGCATCAAGCTGCAATGCTGACAATTTTAAAATATCTTCGGCCAATATTTCCACCCCATTTTATCAATTGGAAAAAGCTAATATTATCTTGATTAGCCAACTTTGCTATCCTGACTTATACCAATAATTTCATCCAGGTTAAGAAGAATTAACAGCCTGTCATCTTGCTTACCGACACCGCTCAGATAGTTAGCAGCTACACCGCCTACAACTGCGCTGGGCGGTTCAATATTTTCTTGGTTGAGTGCTGTGACTTCTGAAACAGAGTCTACAATCATACCTACCGTAAGATCTTCAATTTTAACTATTATAATACGAGTATCGTCACTGTCATCAATCGACGGCAAGTTCAGCCTTTTACGCAAGTCCAGGACCGGAAGTACACTGCCGCGTAAATTTATAACCCCTTTTATATATGGTGGTGTATGAGGAACACGTGTAATTTCAGTCATCCGCTTGATTTCTTGCACCTCAAGAATACTAATACCGTATTCCTCCCGCCCTAGCTTAAAAACAACCAGTTGGACTTCACCATCTGAGTAAGTTTTTTCTGACAAGTCTCTCCCCCCTATTATTGTAGTAAAGAACCAATATCAAGGATAAGTGCTACCTGACCATTGCCCAGTATAGTTGCGCCAGCAATAACTTTTATACCTGCAAGCAATTTCCCTAGTGACTTTATAACTATTTCCTGCTGACCAATAAGGTTATCAACTACAATACCAGCTTTGTTATCACCCATATGGACAATAACAATGAACAATTCATCTTGAGACTCTTGATTGTCTTGCTGACAACCTAATACGTTTGATAAACGGACGATTGGAATTATCTGACCACGTAATAAAATTACTTCTTGATTCTGAATTGTTTTTATATCATCTTGTATGATACTAATAGTACTATCAATAGATCCTAACGGAATTGCATAAATTTCTTCGCAAACATTGACAAGAAGAGCTTGAATAATTGCAAGCGTTAGTGGCAGACGGATTTTAAACCTACTACCCATATTTATCTTGGTTTCAACGTCTACCATACCACCAAGTGATTCAATCTTATTCTTAACTGCGTCCATCCCAACACCGCGCCCTGATACATCTGTTACAGTTTCTGCGGTTGAGAACCCGGGGAAAAAGACTAACCTAACAGCATCGTTATTATCAAGCTTATCGGCCTCTGCCTGAGTAATTAGATTTTTTTCTACTGCCTTACGCCTGATAATGTCCGGGTCGATTCCTTTACCGTCGTCCTCGACCATTATTATGACATTATTGCCCTCATGGCGAGCTATTAAACGTATTTCCCCGACAGGGTTTTTACCATTGGCTTGCCTTTCTTCAGGATGCTCAACTCCGTGATCAATAGCATTCCGGAGAAGATGTACAAGCGGGTCGCCTATTTCATCAATTACCGTGCGGTCCAATTCAGTCTCTTCGCCCTGAATAATTAAATTTATTTCCTTATTTAATTCTTTCGATAGGTCACGAACCATACGCGGAAATCTATTAAACACTTGCCCGACTGGAACCATTCTCACTTTCATAACTACAGCCTGTAAATCAGTAGTTACGCGATCCATTTGTTCAATTGTTTCAACAAGGTCAGTCAGGCGGTGAGTTAAGCCGATTTGTTCTAGCCTTGTTTTATTAATAACCAGTTCGCCTACTAAATTTAGCAGCGAATCTAACTTTTCAATGTCAACCCGAACTGACTGCCCACTTCTCATCTTTTTGTCAGTAGCGTTTTGATGAATCCCATTTGTATCAGACTCTTTATTCTCTTTACGGTCTTTCTCTGATTGGCTTTGCTTGTTCTGCTCACTCTTAGTCTCAGCGTTAGCTGTTTCGGAATCTTCAGTACAATTAGCAAAATCAAGTGCAATTATTTCAATGTTATCTACCTCGGATATTGACAGAAGCATTTGTTCGATTCTTGCTGGCTCCGCGTCAGTAACTACGACTGCTTGGAAAGTAAAGTCAAAGTTCTCTTTCTCTAATTCATCGACCGGCGGGACACTCTTAATCACTTCACCTAACTCATCAAGAGCACTCATTGCCATATATGCTCTAGCGGACTTTAACAGACAAGTCTCGCGCAGGGCTACTTTTACTTCGTAAGCCAACATGCCCTGCTTTTGAGCTTGGCTTATTACATTAACTTCATGATCATCTAGCGCAATTTGCGGCTCAGTTTTTACACTTCCTGCTGGCTCGACAGCAACAGCAGTAGTTTCACCCTTTGCCAACTGATTGAGCTTAGTTTGCAGTGATTTAACGTCAAGCGGCGTTTCTTCGCCATTTGCTACATTTTCGACAAGTTGCTCGAGAGTATCAATACACTTGAAAATTGTGTTGATGATTTCCTCTGTAGGCTTCAAACTACCTTTCCTAAGCAAATCAAGAACATTTTCCATTTCATGAGTAAGCTCAGCAATAGCCGTGAACCCCATAGTTGCGGACATACCTTTAATTGTATGGGCACTACGAAAAATTTCGTCCAAGACGACCAAGTTATTGGGCTCATTTTCCAGTTCCAGAATACAACGATTTAACGTCTCCAAATGCTCGCGTGATTCTTCCAGAAACATTCCCATATACTGATTTAATTCCATCGTTACACCCCCCAGTATTATTTACTGACCATTCTTACAATTTCAGCTGCGACACCCGACAGGGGCACAACCTTGTCTATTACGCCTAATTCTATAGCTGATTTAGGCATACCAAAAACTACAGCGGTTGACTGATCTTCTGCAATTGTATAGCCTTGTTGTTTCTTTATTGCTTGCATACCTTTTGCACCGTCATGACCCATGCCAGTCAGGATTACACCTAGTGCCCGCTTTCCATAACATCTGGCAACCGACTCAAATAGTGGATCTACTGCAGGACGATGACCTCCAACCGACGGACTTTGATTTAACTTTACCAATTTTCGATTAGCGTCACGCTCAACTGTCATATGATAATCGCCAGGCGCAATCAACGCTAAGCCAGGCCGAATGACGTCATTATGCTCAGCTTCTTTTACCGTAATAGATGATAACGAATTTAATCTTTCCGATAATGATTTTGTGAATCCTGGCGGCATATGCTGGACAATAACTACACCGCATGGCAAGTTTCCCGGCAACCTTGTGATAATCTCCTGCAATGCCCTAGGGCCTCCGGTGGACGTTCCAATAGCAATAATCTGATCATCGCATGTAAATGTTCCTGGGGATGGTGAGGGAGTTGGGGTTGCAATTGGAATCACTACACGTGACCGTTCTGAATTCTTGGTAAGGGACGTAACGTTGACTTTTGCTGCGGCTCGGCATTTTACTAAAATTTCGTTTTTTATGCTCGCAACATTTGATATAGGACCAGCCGTTTTGGCTACAAAATCTACAGCACCAAGCTCTAAGGCCCTAATTGTGGCATCGGTTCCGGCACGGGTTAAACTGCTTACCATTACAACCGGCGTAGGTGTCTCGCGCATAATGATTTCAAGGGCTTTGATGCCATCCATTATTGGCATTTCAACATCCATAGTAATAACATCAGGTTTTAGCCACTTTGCCTTATCGGCCGCATCTTTGCCGTTCCTCGCCGTATCAACCACAGTAAAATCTTGTTCGGCAGTGAACACATCTGATAATAATTTTAGCATAAAAGCAGAATCGTCGACAACTAATACTTTAATCATGCGTCATCCCACCATAAAATAAGTTTTTATAAACCTTTTTGCCGGTATTCTAGCTGTTTCTTAAAAACAAATTTAATTATCTTACTGCGCAAGCCTTCTGATAGGCCAAGATACTTTAAACCTATCCAATATAATGAACGATCCTCATCGGGCTTATCAACTCTAACAACCTCTGCAGAAGTCTCAATTGTTCCAGATTCCGGCAGTTCAATGTGCATTTGGACACGATTCCCAAGCTTAAGCGGTTTTTTTGAAACCACTCTTAATCCCCCGCCGCTAATATCTTTTGTTATTGCATTTATTAGCGTGCTAGGTTCGTTAACATTGGTTAAAATCTGTATTGAAACAGGTACCATTGCCTCAACACGAACGAAAGCTCTTTGCTGAAGTTTTTTTATATCACTCGGCAAAGATACAATCCAAATGGGCAACGGATAAATCCGTTTATCAAGCAGGCTGCTTTGAAAGTGATATACAGAACCATCAGCAAAGACTTTTCCGTAAAACCGGGCGCCGCGATCCAAATGAATCGGATAGCCTTTCCTTATAGGCATTGCAATTGTTAAATTTTGGGGTGATGTATCCTCAATGCGGCTGTTGAATTGTTCATTCGGAGGTTGATCAAGCATAATCTCCAGCCGTCGATTTACTTTAAATACATTATCTAGCGTGATAGCAATTACCTCCTCAACAGCCAGTTTCACCGTACCATTTCCAAAAATTTACGAAAGAAACCTCGAATTCCATTGTTTTGGACAATATTTTTACCACTCAGCAGGCGTTCGGCAATATGCTCTATACATTTAGCCGAAACTGTATTAGGAAAAGCTAATAGCAGCGGCTTTTGCGACTTTACTGATTTTACTAAATTGCGATCTTCGAAAACAAACCCTAAGCTATCAATTTTTAATGCAAGAAAGCGGAAGGCAACTTTGACTAATTTATCAACAACAAGCTGACCTTCCTCTGTTTCACTGACTCTGTTTACAACAAGCCGGAGCGGAGCTTTACCTTGATTTGCTTCATAAGCTTTCATCATTGCATACGCATCAGTGATTGAAGTTGGTTCAGGTGTTGTCACAATAATCACTTCATCTGCGGCGGTTACAAAATTCAATACTGTGCGATTAAGACCAGCTCCTGTATCGATAAGAATGATATCGGCCCAACTATCAAAAGCTGTTATCTTAGTTATTAATCGCTGAAGGTGAAACTCGTCCAAATTCGCAAGCTGGTAAATACCTGAGCCGCCTGACATGAATTTAATGCCACGCGGTCCGTCAGTTATAACGTCTTCAGCGTTAACGCCTTCTTCCAGCAGCTTTAATATATTAGCGCGGGCAGAGCACCCCAATATTACGTCAACATTAGCTGTACCAAGATCAGCATCAATGACTAAAACCTTCTTGCCATAGCCGGCTAATGCTAACGCAAGATTGACGGTGAAATTGGTTTTGCCAACACCGCCTTTACCATTGGTTATAGCAATAACACGCGATCTCAGAGTTTCAGCCTTAATAACCGGACTTTGAAAAGTTTCATAGGTGCTCCTGACAAGTTGGCGCAATTTTTCTGCTTGATCTCGCATATCAATCCCTCAATACCATATTTGCCATTTTTATAGGATTAGCCAACTCAATATCATCCGGGACATTCTGTCCTGTTGTAATATAGGATAAAGATGCTGTAAAAGTATAAAGCAAATTGAAGACTGTACCTAGATTGCTAGCCTCATCCATTTTGGTAAATAAAAATTTTTGGGGTGAACAAACTGAAAACTTTTGGACGACGTCAACCGCATCCTTATACTTTGTTGAAGCACTTAGTACAAGGTGAGTTTCTATGTATGGATCTATCTCAAGCAAAGCCTGCAATTCAGCTAACTGATAGTGATTGTGCGGGCTTCTGCCGGCAGTATCAATTAAAATAAGATTTTTATCATTATGTCGGTAAATAGCAGATTTTAGTTCATCAGGAGTATATATTATTTCTATCGGTATCCCGATAATATCGGCATAAGTCTTAAGCTGCTCGACCGCAGATATACGGTAAGTATCAGCAGTTAACAAGGCCACCTTACAGCCTTGTTTTAGCGTGAAATTAGCGGCTAGCTTGGCTATAGTAGTTGTTTTCCCTACACCCGTAGGACCAACTAAGGCGACTATTCTGGGACCACGCGGCGGTATCGAAATGCCTTCAACCCGTTTGAAGTAATTAGCTACTCGTTCGGTTAAAAACTGCTGAACCATAGCATTATCACCATTAGCGATTTCATGCTCGTGAGGCAGACCTTTTATCAAATTCTCGGCTATTTGTTTATCAACATCGTTTCTTACAAGCAAATCAAACAAAGGTGATTTACGTTTATCATTAGCGGGCATTTTATCAAGAACTTGCTCCAACATTTTGCGCATATTCGCAAGTTCAAGCTGCAATACAGCTTCCTTGGGATTATCATTGTTGTAACGCGGCGACGAGTTAACAACCTTGGCTTCCTTTACTGATAAAGCAGGTGTATCAACAGCGGCCATTATTTCAAACGTTTCTTGTGAAAATAAGCCAAAAAAACCACCTTTGTGTAAACGTCTGGAATGCAGAATTACAGCGTCACGCCCTAATTCTTTTTTAACTTGTGTCATAGCATCTTGCATTGACTTTCCGGTGAAAACTTTAACTTTCAATTTATAATTTCACCATCCCTAATGCTTGTACTTCAATTTTCGGCTCTAATTCAGCATATGACAGAACAGTAAGATTAGGAGCAACGCGTTCTGTTAGTTTACGAAAATACGGGCGTACTGTCGGACTGGTTAGAATGATCGGCTGATAACCCATATTAGTCAATTTAGGCAGTTCGCTAGTTAGGCTAGTAATAATCGCCTGCATAGTTTGTGGTTCAAGCGCTACATAAGACCCGTGCTCCGTCCGCTGTACAGCTGAATTAACAATTTCTTCTAATTGGGGATCGACAGTAAGGCAAACTAAACTATTATCAGGCGCAAATTGACGTGATAACTGCCGAGCCAGTGCATGGCGAACGTATTCAGTTAATATCTCGGTATCCTTAGTCATCTGTGCATAATCAGCTAATGTCTCTAAAATCGAAACCATGTCGCGTATCGATATGCGTTCACGTAAAAGTCCGGCTAGAACTTTTTGAATATCACCGATTGATATCAGATTAGGTACCAGTTCCTCAACAACAGCAGGATTATTTTGTTTAACAGCATCTACAAGAGTCTGAACTTCTTGGCGTCCAAGAATTTCTGCGGCATGAGACTTAATTAGTTCGGTTAGATGCGTTGTTAATACTGAAACAGGGTCAACAACTGTATACCCTGCCAGTTCGGCCTGTTCCCGGTTTGATTCTTGAATCCACAGTGCAGGCAACCCGAAGGCCGGTTCTACCGTCTCAATACCAACAACTTCCTCCATAACCGTTCCTGGATTCATGGCTAAATAATGATCAAGTAATAATTCGCCCTTTGCAATCTCGATACCTTTTAATTTGATTACGTATACGTTTGGTTTTAGTTGAATGTTGTCTCTAATTCTAATTGTCGGAACGATAAGCCCTAACTCTAAAGCGCACTGACGGCGGATCATAACGACTCTGTCGAGTAGGTCCCCGCCTTGACCCGCATCAACCATCGGAATTAGGCTATAGCCAATTTCGAGCTCCATCGGATCAACTTGTAATAGGGATACGATATTTTCCGGCTTACGTACTTCTTCTTTCTCCTGCTCTTCTTGTTGCATAATCTCAGATTGGGCAGCTGAACGGGCAGTTTTTTGAAGAATATAACCCACACCACCAGCTCCCAGACCGAGGGCAAAAAACGGTATGGCCGGAAGTCCCGGGATTAAGGCTAACAAAGCAAGTACACCTGATGCAATAAAAAATACTCTTGGATTAGTAAATATCTGACTTACAATATCATGACCAAGGTTTGATTCAGACGCGGCACGAGTAACAACGATACCAGTTGCCGTTGATATTAAAAGCGCTGGGATCTGATTCACCAGACCCTCGCCAACAGTTAGCAGCGTATATGTATGTAATGCCTGTAAAACATCCATATTACGCTGAACCATACCTATGAAAAAACCGCCGACAATATTTATAATAATAATAATAATTGCCGCTATTGCATCGCCTTTAACAAATTTGCTCGCACCATCCATTGCACCGTAAAAGTCAGCCTCCCGCTGAATATTCTTACGCCGCTGTCGAGCCTCGACATCGCTTATCGCTCCTGAATTTAAATCGGCATCGATGCTCATTTGTTTACCTGGCATAGCATCAAGCGTAAAGCGGGCTGCCACTTCAGCTACCCTTTCGGCACCTTTTGTTATAACAATAAATTGAATAATAACTAGTATAACGAAAACGATAAAACCAACAACGGCATTACCGCCAACAACAAAATTACCAAACGCCATAATAACTTCGCCGGCGTAGCCTTCAAGCAGAATTAGTCTGGTTGATGATACGTTCAGAGCCAATCTGAATAGCGTAGTTACGAGCAACAATGATGGGAAAACTGAAAACTCCAGCGGCTCAACATTATATATCGCAACCATTACAATGATTAGGGCAAAAGTTATATTAAACGCTAACAATATATCAAGAAGAAATGTTGGCAGTGGAATAATCATCATAACCACGATGGTAATTATGGCAACTGCGGCCATAATATCGCTGTATTTTATTATTTTGCTAAGAGGCGACGCTTGAGCAGCCAAATTTTATCGCTCCTTCTATTAGGACAACCGTTTTTTCAATCGATATACATATGCTAAAACCTCAGCAACTGCCTGATACAGTTCTGGCGGCACCGATGATCCGATGTCAACAGCACTGTACAAGCTACGTGCCAAGGGCTTATTTTCTACAATAGTAACCTTGTTTTCTCGGGCCACTTCTTTAATCCGCTGAGCTATAAAGTCTTGACCTTTAGCCACGACTACTGGCGCGGCCATGGATTGATCGTATTTTAAAGCAACAGCAAAATGAGTCGGGTTTGTTACTACAACATCAGCTTTCGGGACCTCTTGCATCATTCGCTGCATAGCAAACGCCCGCTGACGCTCTTTAATTTTACCCTTTATTTGAGGGTTGCCTTCCATCTGCTTGTATTCTTCCTTAACTTCCTGCTTGCTCATTTTGAGACTTTGTTTATGTTCCCATGTTTGATATAAGAAGTCTACAGCTGCCAAAACAATCATAACGGCACTAATTTGGAATACCAAATCTAAGGTAAAGGATACAGCAGTGTTTAAAGAATCAGCCAGTTCTGCGCCAATCAGTTTAGGCACTTCACCAGAAGTCTTCAAAATAAACCGATAAACAAAATAGCTCACAATCGTGATCTTTATGATTGACTTTAAAAGTTCAACAAGCGATCGCTTGGAAAACACCCGTTTAAAACCAGACAGTGGGTTAATTCTACTAAATTGAGGCATAAGAGGCTCGAGAGAAAACATAAATCCCACCTGAATCAAATTAGAAATAAGCCCAACAAGCGCAATAACCAGCATGACTGGAAGTATGGCTTTAAAAAGGACAATGGCAAAATTAATAAATAATAACTGAACAGATTCAGCAGTAAAATCAGCTGCTGAAAAGCTAGTGAATGCCAGCCGCATATAGTCAGCCAATTCAGTATAGATATATCCGCCGACTACCTTTAAAGCAAAAAAGGCCGCTAAAATAACAAACGCCGAGTTAATTTCAATACTACGCGCTACTTGACCCTTTTTACGAGCCTCTTCTTTACGTTTTGGAGTCGCATCTTCAGTTTTTTCACCATTAAATAACTGTAAGTTAAATTCCTGTAATTTATAATTAGAGGACACGCGATTATTAACCCATTCTGGAGAGAAGGCGGTAAATGTCTTTGTACATGCCACTAAATGCCACCTCCAGAAACATAATATAAAATGGTAATGCCATTGAAAGAACAAACAACCCAACTATTATTTTTCCTGGGACACCAACAATAAAGATATTCATTTGCGGCATAGTTCGAGCAAGTATGCCTAGCGCAACATCCATCAGTAACAACGATAGCAACACTGGAAAACATATCTTTATAGCGATGATAAACATGCCGCCAACCATGTTAACCATAACTTCTGTTATCTCAGAATGATAGATAAAGCCAGTGACCGGAATCAGTTTAAAACTGCTAAATAAAGCGGCAAGCAGCATATGATGGCTATTTGTGGCTAAAAACACTAATAACGCCAGAATATATTTGAAATTACCAACCAACGGCAGTTGTTGTCCAGATTGCGGATCAAGGACGTTGACGATACCAAATCCAATTTGCATATCCAATAATTGCCCGGCCATTTGAATTGCAGAAAAAACAAGTGACGCCGCAAAGCCAATAATTAATCCGATTAAGAACTCACTAGCCACTAAAAACAGATACCCTATAAAACCATCTGGAATAGTGGTTGTCTCATTAAAAACTAACGGAAATAAAATAAATGTTAATGCCAAAGCCAAGCCTGCCTTAACAGTGACTGATACATTTCGGCTGCCAAAAATCGGCGCCATAGAAAAAATACCGGTAATTCGCGTAAATACTAATAAAAAAAAACCAGTTTGATTTTGCATCAGTTCAAATAAATCCATTTATACCACCTGCTAGCGAATCATCTGCGGTAAACTGACAAAAATCTCGTGGGTATAGCTAACCATAATACTCAGCATCCAAGGTCCAAAAATAAGAATTGCAACAAATACCGCAACGATTTTCGGAATGAATGCTAACGTTTGTTCTTGAATTTGGGTGGTAGCCTGAAAGATACTAACTAAAATCCCCACAGTCAGCCCTAGGCCTAGCATGGGAGCTGACACCATCAATACCATCAGCAAAGCATCACGGCCCACTTGGATTGCTAAATCACCCGACATAATTTCCTCCTTAGTTAAAGCTTGTTACCAGCGATCGAATCAAAAGGTGCCAGCCATCCACCAAGATGAACAACAAAATTTTAAACGGCAGCGAAATCATAACCGGCGGAACCATCATCATTCCCATTGACATTAGAGTACTCGCAACAACCATGTCAATAACAATAAACGGTATATAAATTAAGAAACCGATCTGAAAAGCTGTCTTTAGCTCACTAATGACAAACGCTGGAATTAATGTTGTAGTTGGAATATCGTCCGGTGAATCAGGTCGCGACATTTCTGATAAATTGACAAAAAGCGCTAAATCATTCTCGCGCGTTTGCTTGAACATAAACTCGCGCATAGGCTTTAGTGATTCTGTCATAGCCACATCTTGAGATATTGCCCCTGCAACATATGGCTGCAGAGCATTCTTATTAATTTGCTCCAAATACGGCGACATCGTAAAAAATGTAAGGAATAGCGCCAAGCCAATTAAAACTTGGTTAGGCGGCATTTGCTGTGTAGCCAAGGCACTCCGCAGAAAAGAAAGCACTACAATAATCCGAGTAAAAGACGTCATCATAACTAGAATTGACGGAGCTAGCGCTAGCACAGTCAAAGTGAATAATATTTGCAAACTTAAAGCCACATCTTTAGGATCATTCGCTTCCTCCACCCCAATATTTATGTTAGGGACTGGGATGAGCGGAGCAGCTTCAGTCGCTGGTGTAAGCGAGATTAAAATTATCGCTATAATTGCTGTTAGGCAAACTCTAATACTAGGCAATTTCCTTACCTCTTCTCACTTTCATTATCATGGTTATGGTGATTCCGATTATTAAAGACGGTAGGGAATTTTTGCGACATTTGTTGTAAAGAGGCAAGTTGTCGTTGAAAGACGCTGTCAAACGAAGTTGGTGTAGACTGAGTTGCCGTCTGCTGCCGCAATCCTGCGATCCGGGCTTCATCTGTTATTTCTTCGAGCAGCGTGATATTATGGTCAGTAACACCTAATACTAATACCTTCCCGGCAACATCCACTACTTGAATTGCACGATTAGGGCCAAGCATCAGCGTAGCAAGGACTCGATGGTCTGCATTGGCCGAAGCTTGTCCCATCTTTTGGCCTAAAAATCGTGAGGTTAGATATGCAAGACCAATAACTACCGCAAACGTAATAATAATCGAAAACACATAGGCAATATTAGCAAGCCAAGATGTTGAAGAAGGTTGGGGCTCCTGATAATGCAAATATTCGCCAGTCGTTTCAGCAGCCCATACTTCACCAGCCGGCATTATAACTAGAAGGCTGACTATTAGAACAATAAAATTGCGGTACTTATATTTGCTATACATTTTTAGCCTACTGCTTTACGAACGGCTTCAAGTACTCGATCGGCCTGGAATGGCTTTACAATAAAATCACGCGCGCCCGACTGAATAGCTTCTATTACCATCGCCTGCTGCCCCATCGCACTACACATTATAATTTTGGCATTCGGATCAGTTTTTTTAATTTCTTTAACAGCAGTAATACCATCCATTTCAGGCATAGTAATATCCATGGTAGTTAAGTCAGGTTTCAATTCCTGATATTTCTCAACCGCCTTTAAACCGTTTTCGGCCTCGCCAACAATCTCATAGCCATTTTTTGATAAAATATCTTTTATCATCATTCTCATGAATGCAGCGTCATCCACAATCAGAACTCTAATTGCCATCAGTTAATCTCCCCTCAATCTCTTTTTTTAGGTCTTTGAACAGACAATTCATTGTAAATTGCTGGCTCGTTCTAGCGGGCTAATGATATCCGTAATCCTCACGCCGAAATTCTCATCAATAACTACAACCTCACCCTTGGCAATAAGTTTACCATTGACTAAAACATCGACAGGCTCTCCTGCTAGTTTATCAAGCTCAACAACTGACCCCGGCGATAATTCCAATATATCGCGAATTAATTTCTTGGTTCGCCCCAATTCCACCGTAACTTGTAGCGGAACATCCATAATAAGTCCTATATTGGTATCACTCATGTCAGCAGTTGACTGTTGCAGCGGCGCAAATTGTACCGGCTGAACAGCTACATTTTGAGCTGGCTGCTGCCTCGGCGGCGGTGCAGCTACTTGTGGTGTATAAGCAGCATTATTAGTTGAACTAGGCAGCGTTGGGGGAGCTGTAGACGGTTGCTGCGCCGGTGCCGTCTTCGGTTGAGCCTGCTGAGCAGGTTGTGGCTGCTGTGGCTGCTGTACAGCTGATACTAAACTTTCAACCATATCTTTGGCCACATTGATAGGCAAAATCTGCATAATTTCACTATCAATTAAGTCTTCAACTTCCATTCTAAACGCAACCTTAACAAGGCTATCATCGAGTAACGCCGTATTAGTGATTGGTGACTCTGAGGCGAAGTCAATCAGGTTCATACGGGGCGGCGAGATATCGATTTTCTTTTTAAACACAGTCGACAGTGATGTTGCTACAGAGCCCATCATCTGGTTCATTGCCTCGCCAACAGCACTCATGTAAAGCTCATTATTTAATTCAGTTGGAGTATTGGTTCCGTCCCCTCCCATCATTAAATCAGCAATAATTAAAGCATCCATTTCCCGAATCGCTAGCAGATTGGTACCCGTTATCCCTTGCGTATAGCCGACTTCAATAACTAAGTAAGGCAAAGGGTATTCATTTTGAATGTCTTTTCGCGTAGAGAGTGAAACGCGCGGCGTTGTAATTGACACACGCCTGCCAAGAAGGATTGATAAGGTTGTAGCAGCACTTCCCATCGAAATATTTCCAATTTCACCCAGCGCATCATTTTCTATTTCTGTCAGTTCAGCGACAGGAGATGAAGTTACTGGTTCGCCCCTTAGCAAGGCGTCAATTTCTTCTTGAGATAAAAAACCATCATTCATCTTTGTCATCTCCCTCTGAAATTATTTCTGTAATTTGGATAGCTAACTTGCTTTTTGAAAGGCCTGGTTTACATCTAAACTTTTCGCGCTGACCTATGATAACATTTAGCTCGTGCTCAACCTTGGTGTTAAGCTGCAAAACATCGCCAACGTTTAGATCAAGCAGCTCATGAACGGTAATATTTGCACGGCCAAGCTCGACAACTACCGGGATTAAGGCTTTTTCCAATTTGCGCTGAATAGCATTAATATGTTCGGGTAAGGATTGCTTTGCAATTGAAGATGAAACCCAAAAAGTTGTTGTCAATTTTGACATTATCGGTTCAAGCACAAAATACGGAATACAGATGTTTATCAAACCTTCAGCTTGGCCAATTTTAGCTTGGAGAGTTATAATTACAACCATATCATTAGGCGGTACAATTTGGGTAAACTGCGGATTGGTTTCAATAACTTCTAACCGCGGTTCTATCGGAATTACCTGTTTCCATGCCTCTTGAAAACTTTCTAAGGCCTTATTTATAACCCTTTTGGTAATTGCTTCTTCTATATCGGTCAACGCCCTAGGCTTTGCCGGCGGCAGTCCCGGACCGCCAAAGAGCCGGTCAATTATCGAAAAAACTATGTTGGGATTAAGTTCAAGAATTACATTTCCTTTAAGCGGCCGCATAGTGAAAACGCTAATAACACTGGGACTAGGCAGCGAACGGATAAATTCTTCATATGTCAATTGATCTACAGATGCGACATTTATGTGAACAAGCGCTCGTAGATGAGCTGAAAGATAAGTATTTAGCAACCGGGCAAAGTTCTCATGAATCATGTTAAGAGTGCGAATTTGGTCTTTAGAAAATTTATCAGGCCGCTTAAAGTCATAAACCTTAATTTTGCGCTGTTTTTGTTCAACTTTAATTTCTTCAGCCGATACAACACCGGTCGATATCGCCGATAACAGTTCATCTATTTCCGATTGCGAAAGTACATCAGAACCTGACAATATTTCTCCTCCTCTCGACACCATTATATCGGCTTAGCACATACCAATCTATCAATTACTGCAAAACAAAGTTAGTAATATATACTTCATAGACTTTTTCTTCGCCAAGCGCTTTATTGATCTCAGTTTTCAATAATTCTTTAAGTAAATCTTGTTTGGATGGCTCAAAGTCTTCAATTTTCTGTGATCTAAGGACATGCACTACTGTATCAAGGATTTTAACTTCCTCAGGCGTAGGCATTTTTCCTTCCTTTATATCGGTTTTTTTGTCAGATTTTAGTTCTAAAATTATTCCAATTTTTAAATACCGGCCGCTATTAACGCCGCCAATATTAAGGACTAACCCGTCTTTTTCGCCTATTTTCATAAATACGCCAGGCTCACGCTGCGCTGTCGCTATATCGGCTGTTTTGTCAGAAACAATTTTGGTTGCAATAAAATAGGATATTCCACCTGCTAATAGCAGGCCAAATACAACCATGCCCACAATCATCATCATTGGAAACTTCTTCTCACCTTCGGCCACCAAAGCCACCTCCACCACTTACACATCAATAATTTAAGTTCTTGCGCCTTTTGCTCGCTGCTATGTCCCGCGTGTACGCGGCTAAGATACTCAGTTAGCGAAAGTTCCGAAATATTGCCCGCCGATAATCCATAACCTTACGAACAATTTCTTCAGCAGATTCCTCAACAATAAGTTTTTTGCCGGTGGTTAATGTAATTACTGTGTCTGGCGTCTGCTCAATGGTCTCGATAAGTTCGGCGTTGAGCACAAATTCATTATCACGTGATTTTAAACGGCTAACTTTAATCATAAATAGGCCTCCGTAATATTTTATTATAGGGGGGACTTTACATCCCCCCTATTTCGATTAACTAGCGTTTGAGATTAGCAAGTTCCTGCAGCATTTCATCGGAAACCGAAATAATCTTGGAATTGGCCTGAAAACCCCGTTGCGTAATAATCATATTACTAAACTCTTGGGCCAAATCAACATTAGACATTTCAAGCGATCCTGGATTGAACTTGCCACGCCCGCCAGTGTTAGCCGGCCCTATTTGAGCCGTACCCGAGTTATTTGACTGGGTGTACATATTATCCCCGACTTTATTTAGACCTGATGGGTTATTGAAGGTTGCCAGAGCTACTCTGCCAAGCGCCATGCTTTGACCATTGCTGAAACGACCAGTAATAATGCCATCGGTGTCGATAGTTTTACTTTCTAGAGTGCCAGATGCATATCCATTTGAATCTGCCTGCACTGTAGATTCTCCACCAAACTGTGTTAGTGCGGAGAAATCCGGTACTACCGTAAAAGCAGGAGCACTGCCAGTGGGTGTTATAAGTATGCTTTTTATTACTGTTCCTGTTGCAGTATAATTGCCTGTTGCGGCATCAAAGGCAATTACTGATTCATCTGATTCATCAGCTGCAACTACAGCTCCACTATCGGCAGGACTTATTACTGTGAACTTCCATTCATTGTTTGCTGATTTTTGAAAATAGCCGCTTACCTTATGAGCATTTCCCTGCGCATCATATGCATTAACCGATACTGGCACTCGCGAACCTGCGCCAATAGGAGCTTCGGAAGAAAGGTTGTTCACAAAAGTCATATCAGTAGTCTTTTGCGCCGCCATACTAGAACCTACAGGAACTTGAATATTTGTAGTTGGTTGATTAGTATCGATATTTCCGTTAGCATCAGCCATCCAGCCCATTACTTTATAACC
>JAAYSF010000029.1 GCA_012523975.1 Veillonellaceae bacterium | reverse complement strand
TTCTGGGGCGCAGGCCACCCTAATAGTTTAAAAGAGGGTGCGTTATGTGAAGGTAATTATCCTAGCCGGTGGCGGTGGAACGCGGTTATTTCCTTTATCCAGGACTTCACTTCCGAAACAATTTTTAAAAATTGACGGCAAGAGGTCGCTGCTGGCGGAGACTGTGCGCAGGTTTTTGCCGATGATTAAAGCAAATGATATTGTCATTGTGACCAATAAAAATTACTACCATCATGTACAGCACGAAATGGTCGATATAGGAGCCAAAGATGCTAATATTTTGCTAGAACCGGTAGGTAGAAATACTGCTCCGGCAATTACTTTGGCGGTGCGGTTTTGTCTTGATGAGCTTGGGTGTGACAGTAGTGAGGTGATGTTTGTTTCACCGTCTGATCATATTATCCGATCTCCTGAAACGTTCGTATTAGCTGTGAAGCAGGCACTGCAAGCGGCTTCAACGGATATGATAATAACCCTTGGCATTAAACCCGATAGGCCAGAGACGGGCTATGGCTACATTCAGACCGGACAGAAGTACGGGGGCGGCTATCTAGTAACAGCATTTAAAGAAAAGCCGGATAAAGAAAAAGCCCAGGAGTATATTAACGCCGGTAATTATTACTGGAATTCAGGGATGTTCGCTTTTAATATTGATTGCTTTATGGTAGAACTTAAATTGTATCACCCGCAAATTTTTGAGCTGTCTCAAAAAAATATCAAGACATTGGTTTCCGATTTTACTCAGATGCCGGATATTTCATTTGACTATGCAATTGTGGAGAAGTCGAATAGAATCATGACCATACCTCTAACTGCCTACTGGAATGATATTGGTTCCTGGGATGCTATTTATGATGTTATGGAGAAAGATTCTGCCGGGAATGTTACGAGCGGCGACTGTATGCCTCTTGAATGCAGTAATACTTTGATGTTAGGACGCAGCCGGTTAATAGCTGGAATCAGGTTAGAGGATTTACTGGTTGTTGAAACAGACGATGTAATCCTTGTAGTGCAAAAGGGTGAATCGCAGAAGGTGAAAGAGCTGGTCACTGAGCTTAAGAAACAAGGCAGGCGCGAGGCTAAGGAACACAGTACTATTTATCGTCCTTGGGGCCATCATACTGTTCTGTGCGAAGGTCCGGGTTATCGGATTAGAAGAGTAATGGTAATGCCCGGGCACGGGTTAAGCCTTCATTTTCATTATCACCGCATTGAGCACTGGATTGTAATTGGCGGCACGGCTAAAATAATCATTGCTAATGAAGACCACATGGTACATAGAAACGAAAGTATATTTATTCCGGAACCCACTAAGCATAGATTGGATAATCCAGGCAGGCTGCCGCTAGAGATTATCGAGGTGCAGAACGGGGATTATTTAGAGGAAGACGATATTGTGAGGTTTGAATAAGGGGGAAGTTTTAGAACGAGACAGATAGGATTTTGACAAAAATGTCTAGATATGAGGTCGAATAAGGAAGAAATAAATATATAATGTGTAGAACCAGAGTGTAAATGTCTGGATGGGGTGATATATTGAAAGTAATTCGTGATCCTATTCACAATATCATTCAATTTGACAAAGATACTGAAAAAGTTTTGCTTGATTTGATTGATAGTGCTGATTTTCAGCGGTTGAGGCATATCAAGCAGCTAGGCTTGTCTTCTTTCACCTATCCAGGAGCTGAGCATACAAGGTTTGCTCATTCGCTGGGTGTCACACATCTTGTTAAACGTATTATTGACAGAATATGCAGTCTTAAGGGTGACCAGTATAAAAGGTATATCGAAGAAATCAAGGAGTATAAATTGTATACTCTTATAGCTGCATTACTGCATGATATCGGGCATGGGCCTTTTTCGCATGCGCTGGAAAAGTCTACTGGAATAAAACACGAAAAATGGACGATTGCAATAATAACCGGTAATACAGAAACTAATTCTGTTTTAAGTAAACATGGAATAAAGCCGCGCGATATTTCCGACATTATTCAGCGTACCCATAGGTCATCAGCGGTTGTGAAGTTATTGTCTAGTCAACTCGATGCTGACAGATTGGATTATATCGTACGTGATGCAAAAATGACGGGTGCTGGTTATGGTGCTTGTGATATGGAATGGTTAATTAACGTATTGCGCATTGGCGAAGTAAACGGAAACGTAGAGGTCGGGTTAGACAGGTCTAAAGGGCTCAGTATTGCAGAGGATTTTATAATGGCTAGGTACTATATGTACGTTAACGTTTACTTCCATAAATCGACTAGAAGTGCGGAGATGTTAATTGATCGCATATTAGCGCGTGCATTAGAATTGCAGCAAGATAGAACGGTTGAGCTACCAAACGACTTAAACCAAATTCTTAAGAATAAAGACATAAATAAGACAATTAATAATTATTTAAATTTAACGGATAACACTATCTGGCACTATTTTAATAATTGGCGGAGTCATGATGATTCAATACTTAGGGATTTGACAAGCCGACTTATTACGCGGCAGTTATTTAAGGGAATTGATTTGGACATAAATAAATCCTATGAATTAACTAGCAAGTCAGTAGAAGTTGCTCAGAAGCGAGGAGTCGCATGGAAATATTATTTTCTGCATGACCAGGCTACTAGTAGTTCTTACAAAGATACCTATATCTCACAAATACCGAAGTCGGGTGAAAAGGAAGATGAACGTGAAGCCTCAGAGCAAATAATTCTTTTTGATAAAAAGGGTAAAGGAGAAGAATTGTCTAACATTTCTGATACTGTCCGGCAGATTAGGAATAAACCAATTTCGATTCCGAGGTTATTTTGCCCTAAAGAATATATGGATGAATTACTGGGAGGATGAGGAAATGATTGACGCTACATTCGCCTTGCTTAGCTTTTTTGATTTAACGAAATCAATCTTTGGTAGGAAGAAAATGCAGAAGATGATCCATATTTTAGAAAACTGCGGACACAATTTTACTTTTAAGTATGAATATCACTTCTATGGTCCATATTCAGCACAGCTTCAGGAAGAAGTAAATTCATTAGTTAGACAAGGGTACTTGATTGAAGATCGGCAAGATGATACATACGTTTATAGGATAACATCGAAGGGGGAAGAATTTAAAAAATGCCTTGAAGATGCCGGACTTAGTTTTACAATAAATCTTAGCAAACTTGAAATGTTAAGTGAAAAAGACTCACAATACCTTGAGATGGTTAGTACTTATATCTTTTTGCGCGATTCAGGATATTCACGAGAATCTGCGGAAAACAAGGCTCTCGAGCTTAAACCTCATTTAGCAAGGCATATTAAGGACGCAATGATTTTTGCGGATAAGGTTGTTTATAATTAGTACGATGTTTATAATGCTGGCAGAATACTTGTCATGTTCTGTCGGCTTTATTTTTTTATGGATAATTGTGGTATAATATGTATAATATAAATAAGAATCAGCCAGAGTGGAGGATTATGTTTATGAATGGTTCGTTCATTCGACTATCTACCCGGCACCCGCTGTTACAACGGCAAGAGTGGCGACCTATGAAAAAATTGGGTTATAGGGTGTTGGCCGAGGATGGAATTACTGTTTACCACGAGCGGGAGGCAATTAAGATAAATGTTTTGCAGGCGTTCTCAAATATTGACGCCGATATATTTCTATTTGGTTCGCGGGCTACAGGTAAGGCTCATGAGCGGTCAGATTATGATATAGGGTACTATGCCGACCAGATATCGCCACAAATGCTGACAGAGCTAAAAGATAAACTAGAAGAAATGCCTATTGCAGCACGGGTGGATTTGGTTGACTTTACAAATCTTAACTCAGAATTTATAAGGATTGCGCTGCGGGGAGGGGTGGAAATATGGAAACAAAGAAAGAAGAACTCACTTTTCTCATAAATCGTCTAAATAAAGCGCTGGCTACACTGGATGAGGTACTTGAAGAGCCTTTTTCAGTAATAGTCAGAGACGCGACAATCCAACGATTCGAATATTGTTTTGAGCTATCTTGGAAATTGCTCAAAAAAGCCCTAAAAATTGAAGGGATAGATGTAAATTCACCGCGACAGGTGATAAGGAGCAGTTTTGAGTTAGGATTTATCGACGATATTGATATTTGGTTCGAAATGCTCGAAGATAGAAATATGACAGCTCATACTTATAATCCGGATATTGCTGATAAAGTTTATGAAAGTGCAAAACGGCTCCCAGAAGAAATACGTAACATTTTAAAGCGGCTCTGATTGACAACCAATTACTGCAGGAGAACTGCAGTTTTATTTTTTTATGGATAATTGTGGTATAATAGATATAATCGTATCTTGTTCAGGAGGAAGTCAGATGGAGCTAGGTATTCCAATACAGGCCATTAATGATCTATTGATAAAGCGAGCGGAAGCATATTTAGTTATTTTGTTTGGCTCGTATGGAAAAGACATGGCTCGTGACGATAGTGATATTGATATAGCTTATCTTGGTGAAATTGAGCTAGACTCTTATGAGGTATTTGTGCTGGCACAAAGAATTGCAGTTTTGGTTGGCAGGGATGTTGACCTCATAAATTTGAATTTGGCTTCTACCGTGATGAAGGCTCAGATTGTCAGCGGCGGGAAGGTTATTTATTGCTCTGATGAAGTACGCCGGGCGCGTTTTTATATGAAAACATTCAAAGAATATGCCACGCTAAATGAACAGCGGGCTGTTGTTTTGCGGCAAATCGAAAGGCAGGGCAGTATCTATGGTTATTGATGTGGTTTACAACAAGGCTCAGATCATTGAGCGCTGCTTGTAGCGGATTTACGAAGAATATGAAGGAAATCCAGATAACCTTAATAATTTCACTAAGCAGGACTCAATCATTTTAAATATTCAGCGTGCTTGTGAGGCATCGATTGATTTAGCTATGCATATCGTAGCAGAACTTAAGCTAGGACTGCCGCAAAATAGTCGGGATGCTTTTGCTTTGCTGCACCAAGGCGGAGTGATTGGCGAAGAGATAGCGCAAAAAATGCAGGCTATGGTTGGCTTTCGCAATATAGCTGTGCATGATTATCAGGCGGTTAATCTGGCCATCGTGCAGGCAGTCATTGAAAAGCATCTTGATGATTTGCGAGAGTATGTAAAACTGGTTGTGGCTTTTGTCAAAAAGTCGGAAGATTGGACACGCCTCGGCCTGCGGACCACCCCTCTTAATAGAGGGGAATAGACGAAACTTAGTCCCTCACTTAGCAGTGGGGGATTAAGTTTGTAAACAGGGATTGCCGCGCTGCGCTCGCAATGACAAATACAGAAATTAGTTTGGGTGTTCAGTAATGAACTTGACAATCATATATTAGTTCTGGGGCCCTTGCCACCCTAATTGCTTTAAAAGAGGGTGCGTTGGATGAAGGTGATTATCCTCGCTGGGGGCGGCGGGACGCGGTTGTTTCCGTTATCCAGAACTGATTTACCTAAGCAATTTCTTAAGATTGACGGCAAAAAGTCGCTGCTGGCGCAGACTGTGCGGCGGTTTTTGCCGATAGTTTCGCCGAAGGATATAGTTATTGTGACAGGTCAGAAGTATTTTCATCATGTTCAGTATGAGCTGGCTGAGGTGGGTGCTGCAGGGGCTCATATACTGCAAGAACCAGTGGGGCGAAATACGGCGCCGGCTATTGCGCTGGCAGCGCGATTTTGCTTAGATATGTTGGGGGCGGACAGTGGTGAAGTCTTGTTTGTTACGCCATCAGACCATATTATCCGCCCGGCAGAAAGCTTCCTTGCCGTCGTAAGGCAAGGGGTTGCGGCAGCTAAAGACAAAATAGTGACTTTCGGGATAAAGCCGGATAAACCTGAGACCGGCTATGGCTATATCCAGGCAGGCAAACAGGTGGGGGATAGTTATCATGTAAGTTCTTTCCGTGAAAAGCCGGATAAAAAGACGGCGCAGGAATATCTAAACGCAGGTAACTATTATTGGAACTCTGGTATGTTTAGTTTTACAATCGGTTGTCTGCTTGAAGAACTAAGCCTTCATCAGCCGCAGTTATATAATATAATTGATAGAAATTTTGAGAGCGCCATGAGTAACTTTGCCGATATGCCGGATATCTCTTTTGATTATGCCATTGCGGAGAATTCTGCCAAAGTTGTTACTATACCTTTAACAGCGTATTGGAATGATATTGGTTCATGGGACGCAATTTATGATGTTTTAGAAAAAGACTCGGACGGTAATGCTTTAAGGGGCGACTGCCTTCCTCTGGAATGTTCTCACACGCTTATGCTGGGGCGGAGCCGCCTGCTGGCGGGGATTGGACTTAAAGATTTATTAGTTGTTGAAACTGATGACGTTATTTTAGTAGCTAAAAAAGGCGAATCCCAGAAGGTTAAGGATTTAGTCGGTGATTTAAGAAAGCTTGGCCGCCGTGAAGCAGACCGGCATACCACAGTATTTCGCCCGTGGGGAACCTATACTATCCTCGGTGAGGGGCGGGGGTATCGGATAAGAAAAGTCATGGTGGCTCCCGGACATGGTTTAAGCTTGCATCTTCATTATCACCGCAGCGAGCACTGGGTAGTAATTGGGGGAACCGCTAGGATAATCATTGATGATACTGAGCAGATGGTACATAGGAATGAGAGTATATTTATTCCGGCAGCGGCTAAGCATCGGCTGGATAATCCGGGGAAACTGTCGCTTGAAATTATTGAAGTGCAGAACGGGGATTATTTAGAGGAAGATGATATTGTGAGGTTCTGAGATTGCCGCGCTGCGCCAGCAAAGACAAATTAAGCTGACAGAGCAATTTTTGCTTTGCCAGCTTTTATATTATTAAACTAACGGCCGAGAAGGAGAATATCTTTAATGAAAGAAACTAAAAGTATGGAATATATTTTATAAGGAGTCATAGAATGTTAAAGTGTTTTACGGGGAATGAGATTGCCGTGCTGCGCTCGCAATGACAGTTTAGGAGGACTTTGCTCTATAAAATTAACAGTATGAAAAGTTTGGAAAGAGGTGCATAAATAATGGAATTAAAACGGACGGCGTTTAAGGCTTATGATATTCGCGGTAAGGTGCCGGATGAACTTAATGAGGAGTTAGCGTACCGGGTTGGGCGGGCCTATGTTGAAATCTTTAAGGCTAAGAAGGTTGCTGTCGGGCGGGATATCAGGCTTACGGGAGCGGCTATTCGGGCAGCGTTGGTTAAGGGACTGACCGAGGGCGGGTGTGATGTTGTTGATATTGGCATTTGCGGCACTGAGATGATTTATTTTGCCACCGCACATTTAAAATTGGACGGCGGCATTATGATTACTGCCAGCCATAACCCGCAGGATTATAATGGTATGAAATTAGTACGAGAAGAATCCAGGCCGATAAGCAGTGACAGCGGGCTTAAAGACATTGAGGAACTGGCAGTTACAGGGACCTTTGCACCGG
>JAAYSF010000028.1 GCA_012523975.1 Veillonellaceae bacterium | reverse complement strand
GTATCTTTACCGCCGCAGGAGATTCCTTTTAAGCGCTTTATAACCTCCTGAATCGGCATTCCTTCGACCAGGCGGCTGATGCCTTGAAGGTTGCCGGAACAGCCCGAGGAGAATGACACCTTTTTTATTACTCCATTGTCAATATCAAAAGTAATTTCCTTGGCGCATACGCCCGAGGTAATAAATTTATGCATTATATGTAGCTCCTTTCAATTGAGATCGCCACGTTTTGCTCGCGATGACACCTTTATTTAACTGTCATTGCGAGCACCGAGGGACGTCGCAATCTCGTTTTTTGCCTTATGTCTACAGTTTGAAATATAGTATATATTTTACTATTGAACGGTAAGAAGTGGCAAGGACGAATGTGTATTAAGTCGATGCAGGATTTGACGGCTGACTTTCCGAATTACAAAAGGAAAGAAAGCGGATTGTCGAGCAGGGAGTTTGAGAATTTGGAACAGCTTAGAGCAGTAGTTGAGAATATAACTTTTCAGAGCGGTGACGGAAGCTTTGTGGTATTTCGGGTCGTTCCCAATAATGAGCGCAATACTATTGCGGTTGTGGGCAATGTGCCGGCGCCGCTGGTAGGCGAGGAACTCGAACTATTTGGCGAATGGGTAGAGCATGCCCGGTTTGGTCGTCAGTTTCGTGCTTCATCATACAAACGAATTGCCCCGACCAGTGTTAAAGGAATTGAACGGTTTTTAGCATCGGGAGCAATCAAGGGCATCGGTCCGGCACTGGCCGCGCGGTTGGTGAAGCATTTTGGCATTGAAACATTAAATGTTATTGAATATAAACCCCATCGGCTGATTGAAGTTGAGGGGATTGGCACGAAAAAGGCAGACGTCATTCGTAAATCGTTTACCGAACATGCCGAGCTGCGCGAGCTTATGCTGTTCCTTGAAACCCATGGCGTGACCGGGGCCTATGCTGCCAAAATTTTTGCCCAGTACGGTTCATTTTCCATCGATGTTCTTCAGCAAAACCCCTATCGGCTGGCCGAAGAGGTTAGCGGGATCGGTTTCCGGACTGCCGATCAAATCGCTATGTCGTTGGGAGTTGAGCGTAATAATGCCGATCGGCTGACGGCTGGTATCGACTTTGCCTTGCTGCAGACAGCTCATGCCGGACATTGCTGCGTGCCTGAGGAATTACTGGTACAGGAGAGCGCCAAGTTACTGGTAGTTGATAGGGTGGACGTTGCGATGCATCTGACCGGCCTTTTGAAACAGGACAAGCTCTGCGTCGAAGACTATCACGGTATGACGCTGATATATCCACGCTATTTATACCATGCCGAAAAGCAGGTTGCGCAACGGCTTCTACGATTGAAAGATAGAGCCCGTTCAACTCCAAGTGATGATTATGAGGATATAGTGGTCAAGTGGGAAAAAAGTTCAGGAATTAAGTTGGCAGAGGCTCAGCGCCAAGCAATGATATCGGCGCTGGCCCATGGGGTCTTGGCTTTGACGGGCGGACCAGGTACCGGCAAAACAACTGTAATTAAAGGAATTCTAGCTGTACTTGAACAGCAGGGCTTTAAAATATTATTAGGAGCGCCAACCGGACGGGCGGCTAAGCGGCTGAGTGAGGCGACCGGCCGGGAAACGGCTACCATTCACAGGATGCTGGAGGCTACCGGCGGCGTCGAGGGGGCGCCGCAATTTGTGCGTGACGAAGACCAACCGCTTGATGCTGATGTAGT